>NZ_CP115917.1:0-92500 GCF_027941775.1 Tenacibaculum pacificus
AATTTGTTGATTTTAATTTAGTTGTCTGTTACAAAAATACAGTTATTCAGGGTTATCAACAGTAATTAACAATGCTTTTTTAACGATTCTTAATAAAGTGTTAAAAATCAATTAATTAACAATATTCATTAAATGTTAACAAATACTAGTATCTTTTTAAAACTTTTTTTGGTTATTAAATTATTTTTTACAATACTCGAATAGGTATTAAATATGCAACTTTTTTTATGATTTTATAATAAACATTTATCAACATAAAATTAACCTCTTGTTAACAATATAGGTCTCATTAGATATTAAGAATTAACAGTTAATAACAGTTAATAAGTATTGTTAACAAGTAATATAAATATCTAATAATCAAACAAATGAACACCTAATAAAATGTTAACTATTTTTAATAAGTCATATAAACAAAAATTATACCTTTTATTTATTGTAGCTATTAACACACTATAATAACAATCATATTTATTTTTAAAATTTAAAGAAAAGATTTATATAATATAGTAAATGTTAATAACCTAAAACTTAATAGAAATTAAGAATTTATTTTATCAATAGAATCAATTATAAAAAAGGACAATAATTATATAAATTGTTTTTATATATATTTGCAGTATAATTCTGTTAACTATATAACGTAATATTCCTTCTCCATTAACAGAAATTATATTTTACAACTTTATTAAATGAATTCTATAAATTTCATTTAGCAATTATCAACAGTTGTAAAAAAAATAAAAAATTCGATATTTTTTGTAGATTAATTACTCAACTTCTTTTCAATTTTCAAATTATTTTTATTTGTATAAAGAAGATTGGTTATTAAAAAAAAGAATATATCATCAATAATAAAATTTCACCTAATTAAGAATAAATTGATAACAGTTATTTAATAATAAATACCGTTAATTTATTTGTAAATTGGTGATAATTAACAATAAGACGAAAGATTAATGACTAGAAAGAAAAAAATATATAAAAAAAAGGGAAAAGTAATTAAAGACTTAACCTTAAAGATTTTCAAAATATTAAAAGAAGACACTTCAAAAACATATAATTACAAACAGATTGCAAGTAAAATGGATATTTCTGATTCTGACGGAAAAAGCCAAGTACTTAAAAAATTAGTAGAACTACACGAAACAAAAAAAATTAAAGAAATTGATAGAGGTAAGTATCAAATTAATGAAGATCGTAAATATCATATCGGTACATTAGATTTAACATCAACAGGAAATGCATATTTTATGTCTGATGATTTTGAAAATGATATTTTTATTCCAGCAATAAATTTAGGTAAAGGATTACATCAAGATACCGTAAAAGTTTTTGTTTACAATAAAAGAAGATCTTCTAAATTAGAAGCTGAAGTTGTTGAAATAATTGAACGTAAAAAAACAGAATTTGTAGGTATTTTACAAATGAATAAAACTTTTGGCTTTGTAATTCCTGATAATCAAAAAATGCCTGTTGATTTATTTATATCTCAAAATAAATTAAATGGTGCACAAGACGGAGAAAAAGTAGTTGTACAAATGACCGATTGGCCAGAAAACTCTAAAAACCCGTTTGGAAAAATTACTCAAGTTTTAGGAAAACCTGGCGAACACGAAACTGAAATTCATTCTATTTTATTAGAATATGGCTTGCCTTACGAATTTCCTGAAGAAGTAGAAAAAGAAGCAGAAAATTTACCTATTGAAATTACTGAAAACGAAATTTCAAAAAGAAGAGATATGCGTAAAGATTTAACCTTTACCATTGACCCAAAAGATGCTAAAGATTTTGATGATGCATTATCATTTACAAAATTAGAAAATGGAAATTATGAAATAGGAGTTCATATTGCCGATGTTTCGCATTATTTACAACCAAAAACTATTTTAGATGATGAAGCTTATGAAAGAGCAACATCGGTTTATTTAGTTGATAGAGTAGTGCCAATGTTACCAGAAATGTTAAGTAACGGGGTTTGTTCATTACGTCCGCATGAAGAAAAATTAACTTTTTCGGCAGTTTTTGAAATGAATGAAAAAACAGAAATTGTAAATAAATGGTTTGGTAGAACGGTAACTTATTCCGATCAGCGTTTTGCTTATGAAGAAGCGCAATCAATTATTGAGAACTGTAAATTATCAGAAAATATTGAAGCCTACGAAATGCCTGTAGATATTTCAATTACTGATGAAAGTTATCAAGTTACTCCAGAAATAGTTGAAGCTACTTTAAAACTAGATGAATTAGCCAAGAAATTACGTAAAAAACGTATGAAAGCAGGCGCAATTTCATTTGATAGAGTAGAAGTAAAATTCGATTTAGATGAAAAAGCAAATCCTGTAGGAGTTTTCTTTAAAGAATCGAAAGATGCTAATAAACTTATTGAAGAATTTATGTTATTAGCCAATAGAAAAGTAGCCGAATTTATTGGTTTTTCTAAAGGAAAAGAAACAAAAAACACGTTTATATATCGTACACACGATGAACCAAATATTGATAAATTAGCTTCTTTACAGAATATTATCAACAAGTTTGGGTACAAAATAGATACTGAAACAAAAGAAAAAACATCACAATCGTTAAATAAATTATTAGCTGATGTTCAAGGTAAAGGAGAAGCCAATATGGTAGAAACTTTAGCAATTCGTTCTATGAGTAAAGCAGCTTATACGACTCAAAATATTGGTCATTATGGTTTAGCTTTTGATTATTATTCGCACTTTACATCGCCAATTCGTCGTTATCCAGATGTGATGACACACCGTTTATTACAACATTATTTAGATGGCGGAACTTCTCCTAAATCAGATGAATACGAAGTAAAATGTAAGCACTCTTCACAAATGGAAGAATTAGCTGCAAAAGCAGAGCGTTCTAGCATAAAATATATGCAAATAAAGTACATGAAAGATCATCAAGATGAAGAATTTGAAGGTGTTATTTCAGGAGTTACTGAATGGGGAATTTACGTAGAAATTACTTCAAATAAATGTGAAGGAATGGTTAGAATCAGAGATATAAAAGATGATTATTATACTTTTGATGAGAAACAGTATGCTATTGTAGGACAGTCATCGAACAATGTTATTCAATTAGGAGATAAAGTTGTTGTAAGAGTTAAAAATACTGATTTAGAGCGTAAACATTTAGATTTTCATTTAGTTTCACATTAATTTATAGCAATTGTCACAATAAAATATAGTATTTGTCTTTATAGTATTGGTATAATTATTCAACGTATCAAGTAACTAACAACAATTATGATTAAAAAAATAATATTTTTAAGTTTGATTTTGATGCCATTTTTATCAACTGCTCAAACAACAGTAACAAAAAAACTAGGAGAATTTTCTATAGTGAAAGTGTTTAATGGTATTGATGTCGTATTAGTAAAATCGACAGAAAATAAAATTATTATTACAGGAGAAAAAGCAGAAAAGGTAACTGTAAAAAGTAAAAATAATACCTTAAAAATATCTTTAAAATTTCCTGAAACTATAGCTGATAATAAGGTTAAAATAACACTTTATTATGAATCAATATTACAAATAATTGACGCTAATGAAGGTGCTGTTGTTACTGGGAAAGATATTGAACAACCAACAATTGAAATAAAAGCACAAGAAGGTGCTTTTATAAACATGGTTGTTAAGGTGAAACATTTAAAGGTAAAAAGTTCATCAGGTGCTGTTGTAAAGCTCTCAGGTTCTGCTAAAAATCAAAATGTGGAGGCTAATTTAGGAGGCATGTATCACGGATATAATTTATCTATTACCGATTTAAACTATATTCGTGCAGGTTCAGGCTCTAAAGTAGAAGTACAATCTGGTGAAACATTAGATGCTAAAGTTTCTTTTGGAGGTTCTATTTTTTATAAAGGAACTCCCGAAATTTTAAAAGAGAAAAAAGTAATTGGAGGAGTAATTGAACACAGAATTTAATTTAGTATATTTGTACTGTAAAATTTAATTAAAATGATTTCACTTACTATAGTTTTAGGAATGATTGGACCATGGCAAATAGCCATTGTAGTTGCATTAGTTTTATTAATGTTTGGAGGTAAAAAAATTCCAGAATTAATGAAAGGTTTAGGTACAGGTATCAAAGAATTTAAAGATGCTACCAAAATCGAAGAAGATGAAGAGACAAAAGAAAATACTGAAAATAAAAAATAAGTATTTTTAATTATATATAAAAAACCGAAACTATTAAGTTTCGGTTTTTTTATGTTTAATTTTTAGAGTTAAAATTTAATTGCCGTTCCCGAGGCTGTTACCATTAGCATTCCGCCATTTGGTCCTACGGTTTCATAATCTAAATCGACACCAACAATAGCGTCTGCACCTAAAGATTTAGCTCTTTCTTGCATTTCTTGTAAAGATGTATCTTTTGCTTCTCGCAATACTTTTTCATATGAACTAGAACGTCCACCAACAATATCTCTAATTCCTGCAAAAAAATCTTTAATAAAATTTGCTCCAATAATTGTTTCACCAGTAACAATTCCTAAATACTCTTTAGCTGGTTTATTTTCGATGTTAGGTGTTGTAGTTATAATCATAATATTATGCGTCTTTTTTAAGATTCTTACTTTCCTTCATGCTTTCGCCTATTTGATTTGTAGCTGCAAAACTAGCTACCATATCATTTAACATAGAACTTGCTGCATTCGGGTTATTTGGAAGTAAAATTAGGTTACTATTTGTATCAGCCCCAATAGATTGTAAGGTATCGTAATGTTGTGTAATTACAATTAATGCCGATGCTTCTTGTGAGTTTATACCTGCTCTGTTTAAAACTTCTACTGATTCTTCTAAACCACGAGCAATTTCTCTACGCTGATCGGCAATACCTTTTCCTTGTAAACGTTTACTTTCTGCTTCTGCTTTGGCTCTTTCAACAATTAAAATACGTTGTGCATCACCTTCATATTGAGCAGCTGTTTTTTCTCTATCAGCAGCATTAATACGGTTCATAGCTTCTTTTACCTGTGCATCAGGATCAATATCGGTAACTAATGTTTTAATGATATCATATCCATAAGTCATCATTGCTTCATTTAATTCTGATTTTACAGCAATTGCAATATCATCTTTTTTCAAGAAAACATCATCTAATATCATTTTAGGAACTTCCGCACGAACTACATCAAAAACATACGAAGTAATTTGATCGTGAGGATAATCTAACTTATAAAATGAATCATATACTTTTTCTTTAATAACCTTATATTGAACAGATACTTTTAGTTTTACAAAAACATTATCCAATGTTTTTGTTTCAATAATTACATCTAATTGCTGAATTTTTAAACTTAATTTTCCTGAAATTTTATCGACTAACGGAATTTTTAAATGTAAACCTGATTGACGAATACTATGGAATTTACCAAAACGTTCTAGAATAGCCGCAGATTGTTGTTTAACTGTAAAAAATGATTTGAAGAAAATAAATAATCCAATAAGTATTATTGGATACAAATAATTAAACATAGTTTTAATTTTTTTAGTTAGTAATTTTTTTATAAAGATACAGAAAGAAGTAGCTAACTACAAGACGCTTTTTTTTTAAAATGTTACATTTTTTTCTTTTAAAGGTATATTTGCTTAAAATCAATTTTATGGAAATTATTAAACAACACGGAGCAGAAATTTTAATTTTACTTTTTTTAATTGTAACTTTTTTACAGTCGGGTGTAGATAAAGTTTCCGATTGGAATGGTAATGTTTCTTTTATTAAAGATCATTTTAAAAATACGCCTTTAAAAAATTTAGTCCCACTTTTATTAATGATAATTGTAGTGATGGAATTAATTGCTGGAGCTTTTATGTTTATCGGAATTTTTAATTTAATTACTATGGGAGATGGTGATTTAGCTTTACTAGGAGTTCAAATAGCAGCACTTTGTTTAATTTTTCTTTTGATAGGTCAAAGACTTGCAAAAGATTATCAAGGAGCAATGTCATTAGGAGTTTATTTTATAGTAACAATTTTAGGAATGCATTTGTTAAGTAACTAAAATCTATAGTAAAATAATTATCAATAAATTTTAATTATATAAAAAACCTCTTAAAACAGCTGTTTAAGAGGTTTTTTATTTTTAATAATGCAAATGTGTATTTAATTATTTTAAATACATAAAAATATATTTAAAATAATTTTAATTGTTTTTTATCAAAAAAATTAAAGAAGAATACTCTCCATTTTTATTTGCTTTTATATTTGATGTTAATCCTGTAAAAAAAGCACTAATTGGTTTTGATGTATTATTTTTATATTTTTCTGATAATAAAGAAACATAAAAAGCATCAAATTTCATTGGAAGTATTTTTATTACTTTCATATCAATATCAGCAAATAATTTACAAATTGAAATTTTAGAAAAATGCCATAAATGTCTTGGAACATCATAAGCAGCCCAAAATTCTTTATATTTTTTCGCATCGTAACTTTTATAATTTGGTACTGCAATAATTAAAACACCATTTGGTTTTAATAATTTTTTTAATTGATTTATATATTCAATTAAATTAGGAATATGCTCTAAAACATGCCAAAGAGAAATAACATCAAATTGTTCTCCTTTATAGTCTGAAATATCTTCTTGAAGCTCAATATTTTTTTTTGAAGCAAAGTTTCTAGCTTTTTCCGATGGTTCAACTCCTGATACTTTCCAATTATTTTCTTTACAAACTTTTAAAAAATCACCCGTACCAGCACCTACATCTAAAATTGTTTTTTCTTCGGATTTAAAAGAATTTATCAATTTTAATTTTTGTTTTAAAGTATGATTTTTTACTACTTGGTAAACTTTATCAAAAACACTTTTTTTACTATCAGTATGCGAAATATACGCATCACTTACATAGTAATTTTCTAAATTTTGAGGAACAGGCGAAGTAACAAGCATATCATATTTTTTGTTATACATTACCTCATAACTTTCATCAGAAACTGTATGATCGATACAATTTAGTAATGGTGTAAGATTTTTGTAAAGCTCTTTTGTTGTTTCCAATTTTTTATTTTTTATGATGTTCTAAGCTAAATATTGATGCTTTATTATTGCAATAATACGTAAAAAAAAACGCTCCATATGGAACGTTTTTTTATCAAAATAATTTTTATTTTATTACCTTCCCATGTAAACTAATAAAACAGAAATATCACTTGGTGATACACCACTTATTCTACTAGCTTGTGATATTGAAGTTGGTTGAATTTTCGTTAATTTCTCTCTAGCTTCACGTGATAATGAATGTACTTTACTAAAATCAAATTTAGCAGGAATTTTAACATTTTCTAATCGGTTTAATTTATCGGCATTATTTTTTTCTTTTTCAATATAACCAGAATATTTTAAGTGAATTTCAACTTGTTCAATTATTTCTTGATCCATATCATTTTCTTGAAGATAATTTTCTAGTTTTTCAATAACTCTAAAATCATTAAATGATAATTGTGGTCTTGTGGCTATTTTAAATAATTTAACTGATTGATTAATTAAACTAAGTCCTTTGCTTTCTAAAATAGGATTTATCTCTTCTTGTTTAACACTTAAATTTTCAACAAATTTAACAAGAGCGGCTGTTTTAATTCTCTTATTTGTTACTCTGTCTAATCTTTCTTTAGATGCTAAACCAAGATTATAAGCTATTTCTGTTAAACGTAAATCAGCGTTATCTTGTCTTAATAAAGTTCTATATTCAGCACGAGAAGTAAACATTCTGTAAGGTTCTTCTGTTCCTTTTGTAATTAAATCATCAATTAAAACTCCAATATAAGCCTCACTTCTTTTTAAGATAAAAGGCCCTTTATTTTGAGTTTTTAAAGCCGCATTTACACCCGCCATTAAACCTTGTGCAGCAGCTTCTTCGTAACCAGTGGTTCCGTTAATTTGTCCTGCGAAAAATAAATTTTCAATTAACTTAGTTTCTAAGTTGTGTTTTAATTGTGTTGGCTGAAAGAAATCATATTCAATAGCATATCCAAAACGTAAGAATTTTACATTTTCAAAACCTGCAATATGTCGAATTGCTTTGTCTTGAATATCTTCAGGTAATGATGTAGAAAATCCGTTTACATAAATTTCTACCGTATTCCATCCTTCAGGTTCTACAAAAACTTGATGACGATCTTTATCAGCAAAACGATCAATTTTATCTTCTACAGATGGGCAATATCTTGGTCCTGTCGATTTAATTCTACCGTTAAACATTGGCGAACGATCAAAACCTTCACGAAGAATATCGTGTACTTTTTGATTTGTATATGTTAAATAACAAGAACGTTGTGTGGTTAATTTTTCAGTAATTGGCAAGTAAGAAAATTTCTCAGGATTTTCATCACCAGGTTGTTCTGTCATTTTAGAAAAATCTAAAGACCTTGCATCAACTCTTGGCGGAGTTCCTGTTTTCATTCTTCCAGATTCAAAACCTTTTTCAACTAAATCTTCGGTAATACCAGTTGAAGCACCTTCACCAGCTCTACCACCGCCGAATGTTTTTTCACCAATATGGATTAATCCATTTAAAAAAGTACCTGCAGTAATAATTACTGTTTTGGCTTTTATTTCTAAACCTAAGGCTGTTTTTACGCCAATAATTTTATTTTCATCAAAAATTAATCCGTTAACGGCATCTTGATAAAAATCTAAATTATCGGTTTTTTCAAGCATATTTCTCCAACATTCTGCAAATTGCATTCTGTCAGATTGCGCTCTAGGACTCCACATTGCAGGTCCTTTCGATTTGTTAAGCATCTTAAATTGAATAGCTGTTTTATCGGTTACAATTCCACTGTAACCTCCTAACGCATCAATTTCTCTTACTATTTGTCCTTTCGCAATACCACCCATGGCTGGGTTACAGCTCATTTGAGCAATATTTTGAAGATTCATTGTTATTAGTAATGTATGTGCCCCCATATTGGCACTTGCTGCGGCAGCTTCACTACCAGCATGTCCACCACCTACTACAATTACATCGTATGTTGTATTAAATAAACTCATTTTTTAATGCTGTTCCATTAGGAACGGTTTTAGTTTAAATTTAAAAGTTTTAAAGAATCATTTTCTTTAGTACGCATTATTTGTTTTTCTTGATCCGTTTTATCTTTGTATTTCATGTAGTGCAATACGCCATGAATAATAACTCGGTGCAATTCATTTTCAAATAATACATCAAACTCTTTTGCATTTTCTTTTACTCTTTCAATCGAAATAAAAATATCTCCACCAACTAATTTTCCTAAGGTATAATCGAAACTGATAATATCTGTTAAGGTATCATGTTGTAAAAACTCCACATTCATTTTATGTAAATAGGTATCATCACAAAAAACATAGTTTATTTCTCCTAATTCAAAACCTTCTTTTTCGATACAATTTAAAATCCATTGTGCCGTTTTTTCTTCATTTTTTAGTTGAAAATCGGTTTCGTAATTAAATTCAATCACGTTATTTTAGTTGTTTAAAAATAATATTTTTAAGTATTATTTGTTGCTTTTAGGAAGGCTAAAATACTCTTGAACCTTCTTTTTATAATCAGGTTGCAAAGGTAATGATTGTCTATTTAATATTTCTGTTTGGTTATAAAACAACTTTTTAAACTTTAATTCTTTAGCACTTTTGTTGTCAAACTCTTTTAAATTAGCATCAGATTTTCGTTGTTTGTCTTTATTTTGTTCAAAAGTAGCTTTATCTAATTTCAGTAATTGATAATTTAATTGTTGCATTCTGTTAATGCTTTGTTGGGTAAAACCTTTTTCTAAAATGTCGTTTTCTAATTGTTCCATTTTTTTTACCGCTTTTTTAGCATTTCCGTTTCCACCTTTTCCTTGTTTTAAAGCTTCTTCTAATTGCTGTCTTAATTGCGATTGTTCTTTATAAATTTGATACAATTCTCCATTTAATTTTTCACTTTGTCCTTCGCCTTCACCATTTTTTTGACCTTTCTTTTTACCTCCTTTACCATCTTTAGGTTTCCCGCCTTTTTTCTTTTTCATTCCATCTTGCATCTTTTTCATTAATTCACCTTGTTTTTTAATGATGTCGGGCAAGCTAAAAGATTTCCCTTTTCCCTTTCCTTTTCCGCTACCAGGTTTCGGGTTTTTCATGGTGTCAAGCGTACTACTTAACATATCGGCTAAGGCATTTGCGGCGGTCATTATATATCGCTGATTTGAAATTCCATTTTGAAATTTATTATCGGCAAAATTTTCTAAAGATTCATCTAAATTATAATGAGCCAAAGAAAGTTGATCTTGAATTTTTGAAGATATTTTAGGATTTTTCATTGATAAAACAAATAAACTATCATCAATATGTTCAAAATAAGTTTTAAGTTGAAATTGTTTTTGCAAGTTTTTTCCAAAGTTCGGATGCGAAGAATTACTTTCCGAAAATACATTCATTAAATCTTCTTGATCAAAAGAAAAAGTAATTAAATTTTCTAAAACCTGACGCAAACCTTCCATGTTTTCTTCTTCAGATTCTGCGCTCATTTGTTGCATTGATTTTTGCATTTTCTGAGCCATCTCTTCCATTTTTTCGGAAGCTTTTTTCTGATTTTTTTTCGATTCAGGTTCGTTTTTCTTTTCTAAATTTTCTTTTGCTTTGTTTAATTCTTCTTGCGTTTTTTTCGCTAAATCTTCCATTTTTGGAATTTCCATTGGAGATTTTAAATTTTTATTATCTTTTTTAAGTTCGTTTAGCTCTTTTTTAACTTGCTGAAAATCTTTGTTTATTTTTTGTTGTTCTTCTTTTATTTTTTCAATATTATTTTTTTCGGAAGCTTTTTTATTAGCTTCTTTAGATGTTTCTTTTTTACTTAAATCTTTTTGTTTTTTTGATAAATCTTTTAAGTTATCAGCTATTTTTTGCATTTTTTGTTCCATATAAAAACGCTTGGTCATTTCTAAAATACGCTCTAAACTTTTTTCTTGTTGTTTGTTTTGTTCGGCTAATTCTTTAGTTTTTTTAAGTAAATCTTCTCTATTTAATTTTTCAGCTAACTTTTCAAGTTCGTCTAGTAATTTTTGTTGTTTATCTAATTTTTTAAGCTCTTCAATTCGTTTTTTTAAGTCTTCTTTCTTTTCTTGTAAGGCTTCATTTTTCTCTTTTTTCTCCGAAAAATTTTCTTTTAAATTATCAGTTTGTCGTTGCATCATTTTTTTATATTGATTTTGACGCTTAATTAAACTTTCAATTTTTTTCTGATTATTCCAGTTTACATTTTTCTTATTTTGAAGCTCAAATTGAATTTTTTCTAATGATTTTTTATCTTCTTTTTGCTTACTTAAAGACTTTTCTAAATTTTCAATATGATTACGTTGTTCTTGTAAAAGTTCCGTTTCAATTTGATTTTTTGTTTTTTGTTGATACGAAAATTTCTGACTTTTAGTCTTTTTACTACCGTTGATAATATCGTTATCAAACACTTGAAAATACATTTCGTAGTTAATTCCTTTTTGTAAATTCAAGTTATCAGGAAATTCAAAAAAGAACGTTTGCAAGGTGTTTTTAGTAAGTTCTATTCTTTTAATTTTTTGATTTTGTTGACTATTATTTTTATCATAATAAACTAATTCTAATTTTTTGAAACCATAATCATCAGCAATTTGTCCTACAAACTGTGCATTTCCTCGTGATATGCTATCAATATTAGATTTTACATTAATTGTCGGATGTTCATCTTTAATAACTCCAATCGAAAATTGTAATTTTTCGTAATCTTTTAAATTTTTATTGGTCGTTGTAATTTGATAATTGAGTGCTTTTTTTACTTGTTTTTTAAATTGAAATTTATTTTTTTTATCCTTTAAAAAAGGAAATCGTTTGTTATTTGAAAGTAAATGAACACTATCAGTTTCAGAAGTTTTAACTGCCCATTTTACAATTGTTCCTTGGGGAATAATTATATTTCCTGTGTTTTTAATGATTTCATTTTTCTTTTTGATATAGTTCGGATACGTTAAATGCAATGAAATATTTTGAATCGAAGGCGTATTTATTACCGCTATTTTAAAAATATCCGAAGTAATGCCATTTGCACTTGCATAAAAATCAACAGGCTTTTGTACTTGTGTAAAAGTGTAAGAAAACAAACCATTTCCTTCATTTTTGAAGAAATATTGTTGTTTATTAAAATGAATTTTTACTTCTTCAGGAACAGTTTTTCCTGTTATTTGTACGTACACAGTAATGTCTTTACCTTTAATAACAGTTAAATTTTTTGAGGTGATATTAAAGTAAAAAGGTACAGGAGCTTTATAAGCTACCGAATGATTTACAACTCGATTAAAACTTTCAGATAATTGCTTAGAAGTACCTGTTAAAAAAAATAATCCCCAAATAATTAGCGGAATTAATGCATATTTTAAATAGCGAATATTACTTTTAAAATCGATTGCTTTGTTAAAAGTAATTGGTTGTATTTCTTCTGATTTTTGATTAATACTAGCTATTAATAAATCAGATTTAGTGTTATTTTGTTTTAATTGAAGCAGATTTAAAAGTTTATCTTGTACTTCAGGAAAATGATTTCCGATTATTTTTGATGCTTCTTCAAAAGAAATTCCTTGTTTTAATCCTATAATTTTAAATATCGGAAAACAGATAAAACGTATCAATAAAAATAATTGTACAATTATAAATAACCAAAATAATAAAGTTCTGGCATTGGGTTTAAGCCATAAAAAATGCTCTATAAATAAAGTAAATAAAAGGTATATTAAACCTAATGAGATAAATAAAATGCTTCCTTTTATTAATTCGCTTGTATAGTATTTTTTACTAAACAGCTGTAATTTTTGTTCTATTTTGCTAAAATTCTCCATATCAGTTTATAAAAGTACTATTTTTAAAAGGAAAATTTACTTAAATATTCTTGTAAAATTTTTTAGTTCTTGACTATAAAATAATCAAACAATCTTTTATTTTATTCTCTTTCTTATTCTGTTAACATAAAACTATATTTGTAGCTTCAAATCAACATAAAATGACTGATAACGTAAGAGTACGCTTTGCTCCTAGCCCAACAGGACCTTTACATATTGGTGGTGTAAGAACTGCTTTATTTAACTATTTATTCGCTAAAAAATATAACGGAACTTTTGTGTTACGTATTGAAGATACTGACCAAACTCGTTATGTTAAAAATGCCGAACAATATATAGTTGATGCTTTAAAATGGTGTAATATTCCTTTTGATGAAGGACCAAATAATAATGAAAAATTTGGACCTTATCGTCAGTCAGAACGTAAAGAATTATATAAAGAATATGCCAATATTTTATTAGAAAAAGGATGGGCATATTATGCTTTTGATACTGCTGAAGAGTTAGATGCTCATCGTAAAAATCATGAAGAAAACGGAAAAACGTTTACTTATAATTGGCATAATCGTCAAAAATTAAACAGTTCATTAGCACTTTCATCAGAAGAAGTTGAAGCTAAATTAAAGGCTGGAGATAAATACGTTGTTCGTTTTAAAACGCCACAAGATGAAATCTTAATACTTGAGGATGAAATCCGTGGAAAAATTAAAATTGACACCAATGTTTTAGATGATAAGGTATTATTTAAATCGGACGGAATGCCAACTTATCATTTAGCAAATATTGTTGATGACCATTTAATGGAAATTTCGCACGTTATTCGTGGTGAAGAATGGTTACCATCAATGGCATTACATATTTTATTATATCGTGCTTTTGATTGGAAAGCGCCAAAATTTGCACATTTACCGTTAATCTTAAAACCTGTAGGAAAAGGAAAATTAAGTAAACGTGATGGTGATAAATTAGGATTTCCTGTATTTCCATTAGAGTATACCAATGAACAAACTGGTGATATTTCAAGAGGATATAAAGAAGATGGTTATTTTAACGATGCTTTTATAAATATGTTAGCTTTATTAGGATGGAATCCTGGTACGGAGCAAGAAATTTTTTCATTAGAAGAATTAGTTGAAGCTTTTGATTTAAGTAGAGTTAGTAAATCAGGAGCTAAATTTAGCCCAGACAAAACAAAGTGGTTTAATCAGCAATATTTACAGACAAAATCAAATGAAGAATTAACCGCTTTATATATTCCTATTCTTGAAGAAAAAGGAATTACTGCAGATGAAAATTTCACTCAAAAAATAGTGTCATTAATAAAAGAACGTGCTACGTTTGTTGCTGATTTTTGGGAATTATCAAGTTTTTTCTTTCAAAACCCATCAGAATATGATGAAAAAGCAGCTAAAAAACAATGGAAAGAAACTACTGGCGAATTAATGCAAGGGTTAATTACGATAATTTCTAACATTGAAGATTTTACAATAGAAAATGCTCAAACCGAAATTAAAGGATGGATAACATCAAAAGAAATTGGTTTTGGAAAAGTAATGCAACCGCTTCGTTTAAGTTTAGTAGGTAAATTAGCAGGTCCTGATTTATTTGATATTATGACAATGATAGGTAAAGAAAATACTTTACAGCGAATTAAAAATGCAGTAGAAAAATTGTCTTAAAAAAGACATTGAAATAATAATATAAAAAAATGCCACTTTATAACAAAGTGGCATTTTTTTATATTTAGAAAATCTTTTTAATATTTATTGTAATAACAGTCAGGTCTTGATTTTGAACCATTACGAGTATTACTACCATTCGATTTTAGTTTAAATACTAAAGATAGAGTAGCTTGAATATGAGAATGCATACTTTCAAAGCTATCTGCCGAATATTTATAATAAACTTGTGGGTTAAGCCCAATTGTATTGGTAAACCAATAAATTCCACCAGTACCAATGTTTAAAGTAGGTGTTGATCTTAACTCAGAATCAACGACACTTCCTCCTACAAAAATATACGGGCTAAATTTATTTAAGATAGCATTAAAATTATAACGTAACGAAGCATCTATAGAAAAATAATTAACAGAATTTTCCATAATACCAATATTATCAATAACACTTAAAGACATTGCACTATTAACTGATAAATGCTTACTAACAGGTACTGTTAAACTAAGTACAGGTACTTGAAACATATTGGTATCACCAATAACATCACCATCACTTTCACTAAACTTTGTAATTCCTATACCAGCACCTATTTGCCATGAATCATTTAAATTTTGTGAACATAAATTGATTGAAAAACAAAAAAGTGTAATAAGTAAAATTCTATTTATCATTAAAAAGGGGGGGTATAATTATATTATTAATTAATATTTAATGAAATAAGATTAAATCGCATTTACTTTTTTGATAGCTGCAGTAAAATCATCTAAATCATTATCATTATTTACTAAATGGATTGCTTCATTACAAACTTTTTCAACATTATCTGTAGGAAACTGTAAAGCAACAGCAATTTTTTGCATAAGCGATACTTCTTTCTGATCTATTTGTCCGTCTGCAAAAACCATTTTAGTTAAACGATATAAACGCTCAATACGCTCATCATAACTTGCAGGAGGATTTACAGGGTATTTTTCAGGATTTTTTAAAACATTAGTATATTCTGTTTCATCAATGTTTAATCTACTAGCTGTTCTATCTAATAACTTTTGTTCTCCTTCTGAAATAATTCCATCAGTTTTTGCAATTTTTACAACACTTGCAAAGTGTCCTAGTTCTTGTTTGTGTTTTCCAGTAGAATATAAATCTGATATTGACATTTTTTTATAATTTAATAATTAAAATTAGTTGTTTATTATTCAATGTGCAAAGATGAAAAAAAGACATGAATAACCTTTTATGAAAGTTAAGAAATATAGTAATAATTTACTATTATTTTTTCAATGAAATTTTTGTCAAAATTAATAAATATTATTGATTAAAAAAGATATTGATATAACGTATTTTTACCTATTTACAAGATAAAAAATATAGTAGTTAAACACTAATAAAATGAAAATACTTCACACTGCCGATTGGCATTTAGGACATCGATTACACGAACAATCGCAACTAGCAGAACAAACTTTATTTTTAAATTGGATAGAAAATTATATCATCAATGAAAAAATAGATTTGCTTTTAATTTCAGGTGATATTTTTGATAACGGTTCGCCGTCTAATCAAAGTTTAGCGATGTATTATAATTTTTTGATAAAACTAAAATTTACCACTTGTAGCCAAATTATTATTACAGGAGGAAATCACGATTCGCCAGGAACTTTAAACGCTCCCAAAGAATTATTAAATGCTTTATCAATAAAAGTAGTTGGTAAAGCCACCGAAAATATAGCCGATGAAGTTTTTGAAATTGATATAAATGATGAAAAAATTATCATAGCGGCTGTTCCTTATTTGCGTGATGGCGATATTAGGCGTGCCGTAGCTGGTGAATCTTTTGATGATTTAACCGATAAATATAAAAGAGCTTTAATTAATCATTATGAATCGGCAGCAAATCAATCTGAAAAAATAAATACCAGTAATGCGCCCGTTATTGCTATGGGACATTTATTTGCTACGGGCGGTTCGGTTTCTGATAGCGAACAAAATATTTATGTAGGAACTTTAGGGCATATCGGAGCTCAAGATTTTCCAATTTATTTTGATTATGTGGCTTTAGGACATTTACACAGACCACAAATAGTTGGAGAAAATGATAAAATTAGATATTCAGGTTCTCCAAATATTTTAAGTTTCAGTGAAATTAATTATGATAAAAAAATCATTGTTTTAGAAGTATCAGCAAATAAAATTACGAATATTGAAGATGTTATAATTCCTAATTTTAGAGAATTTTACAAACTAAAAGGAAGTATGGAAGACTGTATTTCTAAATTTCCGAGTATTATTTCGAATTCGTATCAATTAAAACCTTGGATAGAAATTGTTTTAGATGAAGATAATACAATACAAACCGATGAATTAAAAATAAGTGCTGAAACGTATGATTTTGAAATATTAAAAATTACCTTAAAAAATCAACGAAAAATAAAAGGAATTGAAGAATTATTAGCAGATGCTACATCAATAAAAGAATTAGTTCCTACCGAAGTTTTTAAATTAAAATGCGAAGAGATGGATTTTGATTTAGAAGAAAATCAGCAAGTTTGGGATGCTTTTAATGAAGTTTTACAAGCAGTTAAAAATCAATAAAAATTAATATTCTTTATTTGTTATGAAAATTTTAAAGATAGTATTACAAAATATAAATTCATTAAAATCAGAAACTCCAATTGTTATCGATTTTGAAAATCAGCAATTTAAAGACGTTGGTTTATATGCTATAACAGGAGTTACAGGAGCAGGAAAAACGACCATTTTAGATGCTATTACAATTGCTTTGTATCATAATATTCCTCGTTTTAAAGGTACAAAAGGAACTTTAATTGATGTTGTTAGTCATGGTGCAAATGATGCTTTTAGTTGTGTTACCTTCGAAAATAATAATTTTATTTATGAAGGATATTGGGGCATACGATTAGCAAATAAAGCAGGAGTTATTTTAAAAAATCCTATTGAAACAGTTAGTTTAAAAAACTTATCGACTGAGAAAATAATAGCAACTCAAAAAAGAAAATATATTGAAGAAGTTGAAAACGTAACGCAATTAGATTACAATCAATTTTTACGTTCTGTAATGTTGGCACAAGGTGAATTTGCATCTTTTTTATCAGCAAAAGGTCCTGAAAAAGGAAAATTATTAGAGCAAATTACAGGCGAACAAATCTATAAAAAAATTGGCGAAGAAATTTTAAATAGAAAATCATCCGAAGAAAAAAAATTAGCAATAATTAAAGCAAAAATTAATGCTGATGATATTTTATCTAAAGAAGAAAAAGAAGAGTTATCAGAAAAATCAGCAGTTTTAATAACCGATATTGCTAAAAATGAACAAGAAATAGCAAAAATTACAGCTGTTATTAATTGGTATATAAATTATCAAAAATTACTTGATAAAGATGTAGTTCTTGAAAAAGAAACTGAAAAACTTTCTCTTTTTATTGATGATTATAAACAAGAATTAAGTTTATTATCTTTAGATGAAAAAGCATCTCCTTTTAAAGAATTGATTCAAAATTTTAAAAGAAATGAGAAAAATATTTTTGATAAAAAGAATGAAGCTGAAAAAATAGAAAAGGAATTAAAAGAGCTTATACCTAAAATTGAAATTTTAAAAAATCAAGTTAAAAACGAAACAACAGCTTTAGAAAATACAGATAAAGAATTTAAAATTTGGTTGCCGAAATTTGATGAAATTACAAAATTAGATGCTCAATTAAGAAATGAAATTGATATTACTTTTCAATCATCTGAAAAATTAAATGAGTTAAAAGAAGAAATTACAAATTTTGAAACTAAAAAAAATAAGCTAAAATCTGATTTAGAAAAATTAAAAGTAAACATTAAAATTGATGAAAAAAATCTAACTGAAAATAAATTTTTATTAGAAGTTAAAAATCATATTTCTAGTTGGAATTCAGATTTAATTACTTTAAAATCATATGAAAAAACTTTAAAAGAAAATGCTTTTTTTATTGATGGAAAAAATGAAGAAGTAAAAAAAACAAAGACATCTTTAAAAGAAAAAACTGATTTTTTATCTAAAGAAAATATCGAAATTGAAAAGCTTGAAAAAGAAATTTTAGATGTAAACTCGAAATTATCAAAAAATAATATTACTGATTTATTAGCAAATCAAAATATACTTTCATCATCAGAAAATAAATGGAAAGAATTTAAAAGTTTATCCGAAGAAATTCTGAAAAATGAGAAAGAAAAAATTGAAAAAACAACTCAAAAAACTACTTTTTCAACGGAATTAATCAATTGTAAATTAGAAATTGAAAAGTTTGAAAATAATATTTCAAAACAAGAAATATCAGTTAAAGATGCCGAGAAAATTCTGAATTTAGAAAAAAGTATTGCTAATTACGAGGCCGACCGTAAAAAATTAAAAAAAGGCGAACCTTGTGGTTTATGTGGTTCAGAAGAACATCCGTTTACAGAAAATTTGGAAGTTATTGGGATTTCAGAATCTGAAAAAATACTTATCGAAAGAAAAAATATTTTAAGAAATTTAGAAAAATCAAAAGTAGCTTTAAAGATAAAAGAAACACAATTAAATACAAATATTGAAGCTCTACAAACTCAACTAAATTCAATTTTAGAGGTTGTAAAAACCTTAAAATTAAAAGCAACAAGTTTAAATATTGATTGTGATTTAACAAATATTTCTAAAATTGATTTTGAATTAAATTCAATATCAGAAAAAATAAAAGTACTTACTCAAAATTTAAAAGTAGCACAAGAATTACAAATTGAGAAAGATAGTTTATCTAAAAAAATTGAATTTAAGAAAAACGAAGTAAATACACTTAAAACAGAAGTTGCAACACTCACAGAAAAAAATAAAAATGCAACAGCAGAAATAACATCCAAAGGTAAAATAACGACTGAATTAACGATTACTTGCAATAAGTTAGAAAACACTTTAAAAACTAATTTAGCCCAATTTAAGTACGAATTACCAGCTATAAATCAGGCGGATTTGTTTATCGAAAATATTGAAAAATCTGTTACTCAATACTTAAAAATTCAACAAAATTTAGAGGCTTTAAAATCCGAAGAAAAAGTAAATAATCTTGATTTAGAAAATACTAAAAAACAAGTAGAAAATTATACAAAAACGCAAAATGAGTTTCTTCAAAAAAAATCAGCATCTGAAAATAATACGAAGCTTTTAAAAGAACAACGAAATAGTATTTTACCATCTGAAATTACTGTGGAAAAAAAGCGTGAAAATTTACAATTAAGATGTAAAGAAGCTTCAAGAAAATTGGAAGAAAGTAAAAAAGATGTTCAAAAAATATTAGAAGAAAAATCGGTAAAAGAAGCGTTAAAAGTTAAAAATAATCAAGATTTAAAAGTTTTATCGGAAGAAATAGAAAACTTAAATGTTGAATTTAATAAGCAACTTAAAAATAGTGATTTTGAATCGAAAGAAGCGATTGAAAAGGCTTTGTTATCGAAAGAAGATATTTTAAAATTTAGCGAGAATAAAGAGAAAATCAACAAAAAACAAGTTGAATTAAAAACACTAAAAGAAGAGAATATAAAAGCAAAAGAATCTTTAAATAACTTTAAGAATTTTGAAATTTCAGAGGAAGATAGCAAACTAAAATTAGCCGATTTTGAACAAGAAAATAAAGATAATTTAACTGAAAAAGGTAAAATATCAGAGGCTTTTAGAAAAGACAAAGAAATAGAAGATAGAAATAAAGAAGTGTATCAAAAAATAGATGCGCAAACTAAAATTTGTAACGTTTGGAAAGAGTTATTTAAAATTATCGGGAACTCAAAAGATGCGTTTAATGTGTATGTGCAACGTTTAACTTTAAAGCATTTATTAGACCTCGCCAATGCGCATTTGCGTAAATTGAACAAGCGTTATTCGTTAAAAATGGAAGATTTATACAAGCCAAAAGAAGAGCTTAATTTTAATTTAATTGACCATTATCAAACTGACCAATCTCGTTTGGTAGATACTTCGAGTGGTGGCGAAAAGTTTATTATTAGTTTGGCTTTGGCGTTAGGATTATCGGATTTGGCGAGTAAAAATGTGAAAATTGATTCGCTTTTTATTGATGAGGGTTTCGGAACTTTAGACAGCAACACGCTTGAAACGGTAATATCAACCTTAGAAACTTTACAAGCACAAGGAAAAATGATTGGGATTATATCGCATGTTGAAAACCTGAAAGAACGTATTCCGACACAAATACAAATTACCAAAAAAAGTAATGGGGTGAGTGTTTTGGGGGTTGTGTAATGTGGTTGGTGGTTTATCTAAATAATTGTGTAGTTTTATAGGTGAAAAATTGAAGAAGGAAAAACTCTTCATTTACGATGTGTTTTGCATTGTTTAATGGTGGAGATGTATAGTTAAAAAATAGATATACTCTTAATAAATTATATAATAGTATGTTTTTATAAAAAAATTAGAATGAAAAGAAAAATCACAGAATTCTCAGTTTTAAAAGCATATAACGGAGATTGTATTTTAATCAAAACGTATACTTCTGATAACAATGAGTTTATTATTTTGTTAGATGGAGGAACGTCTTCTACATTTAAATATTTTTTAAAACAAGAATTAAAAAGTATTACTAAAATTGATTTATTAATCCTGACTCATATTGATTCTGACCATATAGGTGGTTTAATAAAATTATTCAAAAATTCTATTATTGATAAAATAGAAATAGAAGAAATATGGGTAAATCATCCAGAACTTTTTGATATAAATGCAGGTGAATTAATTAGTTTTAAACAAGGGAGTGATTTAAAGAAACTCATTTTAGAGAAAAAACCAAAAGTTAGAGTTAGAAATATAACAAATGAGGATAAAGAAATTAATTTGCAGGGAATAAAATTCAAAATTCTATCTCCTACAAAAGAAATATTAAGTTCACTATATGATAAATGGGAGCAGTTAAAACCTAATAATCAACAACAAAAAGAAAATATATCATCTAAAAATATTACAGACTCTTATAATATTTGCTTAGAAGAGTTGAGTAAAACAAGTTTTAAACCTAATAGTCCTATAAAAAGTGATATTGTAAATGCTTCTTCAATTTCTTTCATTTTAGATTGTTTAGATAAAAAAATATTATTCCTTGCTGATTCAAGAGCTGAAATAATTGAAGAAGAATTAAAGGCGTTAAATTACACAGTCACTAATAAACTAAATTGTGATTATGTAAAAATATCTCATCATGGTAGTAAAAACAATACTTCTAGTAGTTTATTAGAATTAATTAATTGTCCAAATTTTATTATATCTACTAATGGTGGTTCGAGTAATCATAAACATCCATCAAGAGAAACAATTGCTAGAATTGTTTATAATTCAGCTAGAAATTTTGATAATGAAGTTTCTATTTTTACAAACTATTCTTTAGAAGATATTAAAAATAAAATAGGTGATTTTATAACAGAAGTCGATTTAGAAAAAGGCAATTGGAAAATTGAATATAAAAATAAATTCTAAAAAATATGATAACTGATATTTTAGAAAAATCGTGTGTTAGAATAACTATAAAAAAAGAAGGTAAAAATATAAATCAAGGAAGTGGTGTAATTATAGTTAATGACAATAATTATTATGTACTAACCGCATTTCATTGTCTTGGTGATTCTTTACCGAATATAAAGGACATTTATATTGAAACTCAAGATGGTTATAATTCTGAATTTAAAAATATTGATGTTCTTTCAATAGTAGATAATAGTCCTAAAAAGTATAAGGATTGGGCTCTATTAGAAATTGATTTTATTGAAGAAGTAAATAATTTAAAAGCAGTCAAATTAGGCTATGGTTTTATTAAAAAAGAAAATATTATTTTTTATGGTTATCAAGGGGTTTATAAAAATCAATTTAGACCATTTGAAGGAAAGATTTTACAAATATCAAATGATAAATTAAATTTTCAAATTAATATTGATGGCACATTTGATCAAGGGGGTAATGAGGGTCAGTTTGTTGCTCAAGGACTTTCGGGTAGTGGAGTGTATATAATAAAAAACAAGGAACTTTTTCTAATAGGAATACTAAATGCTGTTAATACAGAAACAGCTTGGAATGATGATATTAATTGTTGTTCGATAAAAAACTTATCTAAGGTATTTAAACATTTTCATAATATGTCTGATATAGATTTTTTAAAACAATGGGAAGAAAACTTAGAAAAGGAAAAGACAATAAAAGATTTAGAAAATTATAAATTATTGAATAATGGTAATTTTGAGAATTTAGAAAGAAAAAACAAAGTAATTTATGATACAGAAGAAATAGCAAATAAAAACACACAAAAACAACTTATAAAACATCTTTCTTTACAAGAAAATATTTATGATTTAGATGCTAAAAGCCCTGAATTACATAAGAGTTTTAAAAATATTGTAAATAAATTTCAGGATGATGTTGAAGAGGAATATTCCTCTAAATTTGTAAAGGATAATAATGAAGCAAGAAAAACGAAAAGAGAATTAAAGAATCAACTAAAATATGAACTTGAAAAAGTTATTCCTAATGACATAAAATTAGATTTAGCAGATTTCCAAATAATTGAATGGTTATTAGATTGTTCTTTAAATTTTGAAAATAGATAATAATGATTGATATTAAATTAACTTCAAAAGCTATTTCTGAACCAATAAGACATAATGCTTATTATAAATTAATAATATTACTCGCAATAGTTAAGTATTGTTCCAATAGAAAAAAAGCATCAATACAATTAATTCATTTAGTTTTTTGGGGATTAAGAACAGAATCAAACTATCAAGTTTTATATGATTTTTCTAAAAAAAGAAGACAAACTATTACACCTTGGTCTTTTGAAATTGGAATTGATAAAATATTAGCACTTTGTTATATAAATAATTTTTGTGAAAAATCAATTATAATGAAAGGTAAATACTCCGATAGTTTAGAAATAAATATAACGAATGAAGGAGAGGATATTTTAAAAAAAATAGATGATTTTAATTTATTTACAAAAGATATAATAAAAATTAAAGAATTAGGTACAATTCCTAAAAGTAGAATTATTAATGCAAATAAAAAATGGACACTTATTTAACTAAATATGATAAAAATAAATAGATTAAGAGCTGAAATTTTATCTAATGAAAAAAGTTCTCCCAAAGAAATTTATGGGTTTGATTATAAATTTAATATAGGGTTAAATATAGTTGCTGGGCATAATTCAAAAGGAAAAACCACAATAAATTCTTGTATTTATTATGCTTTAGGAATGGAAGAGTTATTATTAGGTCATAATGAAAAAGCTTTAGATAAAGCTCTCAAAGATGAATTTACAATTAAATCAGAAAAAGGCGAAGATATAAATCATAAAATAATTCGTTCTAGAGTTATTTTAGAAATTGAGAACAATGGAGTAATTGCAATTTTAACTCGAAATATTAAGGCTGGTAAAGAAAAGTTAAAACCTAATTTAATTAATGTTAAAATATCAGAGGAATCTACTATTTCTGAGGACTATTTTGTTAATGGTACAGGTAACAATGAAAGTGAAAATGGATTTTATGTCTGGTTAGCTAATTTTTGTAATATTAATAGACCAACTGTAAGCAATACATCAAAGGTGAATGATTATAGTCCTCTTTATTTACAGATTATTTTTTCTACAATGTTTATTGAACAAACAAAAGGCTGGTCTGATTTTTTTGCAACAATGCCTTTTTTTGGTATACCAAGTGCTAAACAAAAAAATGTTGAGTTTTTATTAAACCTTAATGAATTAGAGCTTTCAACTAAAAAAGATGTTTTATCAAAAGAAGAGAAACAACTATCAGAAAAATGGATTAAAACGATTAAATCTTTCGATATTATATCTAAACAATTTAATGGATCGTTTAATGAATTGCCAAATAATTTGACGGTAGATAGGTCTAAAATTGATGATATACATATTTTATTTTCAGTTTCAGAAACTGAAAAAATTTCACTAGATAAATATTTAAAATCTCAAAAAAACACATTTAATACTTTAAAAAATAAACCGATATCTAAAATTGGAAAGAATAAAAAAGAACTACTTGTAAAGTATCAAGAAAAAGAGAAAGAATATTTTAAATTAAAAGAATACATTAAGGATTTTGCAGGCAAATTGGCTGTTGAAAATATTCAGTTAAGTAATTTAAAGAAACAGTTTGAAAGAATAACTAAAGAAATTCTAGATCAAAATAATTTAAAAAAAGTATTTAGTAAAAATATTCTAAATAAAAAAGGAAATCATTGTCCAACATGTTCTCAAACTGTATCAACAGATTTACTTTCAAATACAGATATTGAGATACCGATATTAAGTATTGAAGAAAATATAGCTTTCTTAAAAGGGCAAAAAAAAATGATTGAAACGTCTTCAAAGTCATTAGAGGTTTCGACATCAGAAAAAAAATTACTATTACAGTATTTTAAAGAAAATTTAAGACAAAAAGAATCTTTAATAAAATCACTATCAAGAGATTTAATTGCAGATGATAGAACATTTTCAGAAGCTGAAATTTTAAAAAAATTACAACTAGAAAAAGAAATTGAAAATCTTTTATTTTTAGAACTAAAGATTACAGAATTAAAAAATGAATTAATTGATTTATTAAATAAATATATAAATAATAAAAATGCGTATGAAAATTTAAATGATTCTGAAATTGAAGATGAAAATAAATTAATTAATTTTGAGAAAAAATATAAAAACTTGCTTTATAAATTTGGTTACGACAGTAATTCTGATAAATGGAAAATATCTATAAATAGAAAAGAACCATTTAAATACTTTCCTGTTTATAGAGCTTATAAATCAGAAATACCTCAATCAATTAGGATAAATTCTTCTGCTTCTGATTTTGTAAGGAATATTTGGGCTTATACCTTATCATTACTTGAAGTAGGAAGTAATCATCCTGGTTTAGTTATTTTTGATGAACCTGGTCAGCATAGAACTAATATTAGTAGTTTGAAATCTTTATTTAAAGAGTCTTCAGAGATAAAAAATAAACAAATAATTATTTTCACTTCAATAGATAAAGAAATTAATGATAAAGAAAAATTAGAAATTAAAATATTGACAGAAGATTTAAATAGTGAGAATTATCATTTAATTGAATTAGATAAAACAAATAAAGTAATACAAAAACTTACAAAATAGTAAATAAAGCAATTCATCGAATGTAGGTCTATGTTTTAAAATGAGTTTCACTCAAAAAAATAAACCACGTATATTTGTATAAAATACTTGTACGTTGAGCAAACAATTGATTGTAAACCATTACCAACAATCTGATACTATCAAACAGATTGTTAAAGAGCTTCAACAAGAACAAAACCACTTTCAAATATCGAATTTGGTTGGTTCTTCGTTGTCTTTTGTTATTTCTGAAACTTTTAAAAAAGCCGAAAAACCCTATTTATTAATTTTTAATGATAAGGAAGAAGCAGCTTATTATTTAAACGATTTAGAGCAATTATTAGGGGATAAAAATGTGTTGTTTTATCCAGGTTCGTATCGCCGACCTTATCAGATTGAAGAAACCGATAATGCCAATGTTTTGTTGCGTTCAGAGGTTTTAAATCGAATTAATTCAAGAAGAAAACCCGCTGTTATTGTAACATATCCAACAGCGTTGTTTGAAAAAGTAGTCACCAAAAAAGAACTCGATAAAAATACTTTAAAAATTAAAGTTGGCGAAAATGTATCTCCCGATTTTGTAAACGAAGTATTGTTTGAATATCATTTTAATCGAGTAGATTTTGTTACTGAACCTGGTGATTTTTCAGTTCGTGGTGGAATTATTGACATTTTTTCATTTTCGAATGATGAACCTTATCGAATGGAGTTTTTTGGCGATGAAGTAGAAAGCATCCGAACTTTTGATGTGGAAACGCAATTATCAAAAGAAAAACATCAAAAAATAAGTATTATGCCCAATGTAGAAAACAAAGGGCTACAAGAAAATAGAGAAAGTTTTTTAAAATATATATCGGCTAAAACAGCAATTTTTGTAAAAGATATAACCACAATCAAAACAAATTTAGATACGTTTTTTAAAAAAGCTGAACTTTCATTTGATGAATTATCAAAAGAAATAAAACGTTCGAAACCATCCGAATTATTTTGTGATGGTGCTTTAATTCAACAAGAATTACAACAATTTACTACGGTAAATATGAGTAAATCTAGTATCAAAAATGTAACAAATATTACTTTTGATACAACTGCACAGCCATCTTTTAATAAAAAATTCGATTTGTTAATTCAGAATTTTAATGAATTTTCAGCAAAAGGATTTACCAATTATATTTTTTGTTCTAACGATAAACAGGCACAACGTTTTCATGATATTTTTGATGATAATGATGCCGAAGTATCTTATGAAACCATTGTTTTTCCTTTGTATCAGGGATTTGTTGATAATCAAAATAAAATTGTTTGTTATACTGACCATCAAATATTTGAGCGTTATTATAAATTTCGCTTAAAAAATGGCTATGAAAAAAAGCAATCCATCACTTTACAAGAACTTACCAGATTAGAAATTGGCGATTATGTAACACATATCGATCATGGAATTGGAAAATTTGGCGGGCTTCAAAAAATTGATGTAGAAGGAAAAAAACAAGAAGCAATTAAGTTAATTTATGGCGATAGAGATATTTTATATGTAAGTATTCACTCGTTACATAAAATTTCAAAGTTTAACGGAAAAGATGGAAAACCACCTAAAATATATAAATTAGGTTCGGGTGCTTGGAAGAAAGTAAAGCAAAAAACAAAGGCTCGAGTTAAACATATTGCGTTTAATTTAATTCAATTATACGCTAAAAGAAAATTACAAAAAGGCTACGCTTTTGCTCCTGATACGCATATGCAACATGAGTTGGAAGCAAGTTTTATTTATGAAGATACGCCTGATCAATTTACATCAACTCAAGATGTGAAAAATGATATGGAAAAACCGCAACCCATGGATAGATTGGTTTGTGGTGATGTTGGTTTTGGAAAAACAGAAGTAGCAATTCGTGCAGCTTTTAAAGCTGTCGATAACGGAAAACAAGTAGCTGTTTTAGTGCCTACAACTATTTTAGCGTTTCAACATTTTAAAACTTTTACCGAGCGTTTAAAAGATTTTCCTGTTACGGTTGATTATTTAAATCGATTTAGAACGGTAAAACAACGAAATACTGTTTTAGAAGGTGTTGCAAATGGAAGTGTAGATATTGTAATCGGAACGCATCAATTAACTAATAAAAAACTGCAATTCAAAAATTTAGGATTGTTAGTTATTGATGAAGAACAAAAGTTTGGAGTTGCCGTAAAAGACAAGTTAAAAACCATCAAAGAAAATGTAGATACGCTTACTTTAACAGCCACGCCAATACCAAGAACCCTACAATTTAGTTTGATGGCAGCCAGAGATTTATCAGTAATAAAAACAGCACCACCAAATCGTCATCCTATTGAAACCAATGTCATCCGCTTTAGCGAAGAAACTATTCGAGATGCTATTTCTTATGAAATTTCTCGTGGAGGACAAGTGTTTTTTATCCATAATAGAATCGAAAATATTAAGGAAGTAGCAGGTTTATTACAACGTTTAGTTCCGAATGCTAAAATTGGTATCGGTCATGGACAAATGGAAGGTAAAAAGTTAGAAGAATTGATGCTCGGTTTTATGAATAATGAGTTTGATGTATTGGTATCAACCACCATTATTGAAAGCGGATTGGACGTGCCAAATGCCAATACTATTTTTATCAACAATGCGAATAACTTCGGTTTGTCAGATTTACACCAAATGCGTGGTCGTGTAGGTCGTTCGAACAAAAAAGCGTTCTGTTATTTTATTACGCCAGCTTATCATATGATGACTACTGATGCGAGAAAACGTATCGAGGCTTTAGAATTATTTTCAGAATTAGGAAGCGGTTTAAATATCGCCATGAAAGATTTAGAAATTCGTGGAGCTGGAGATTTATTAGGAGGTGAACAAAGCGGATTTATTAATGATATTGGGTTTGAAACTTATCAGAAAATACTACAAGAAGCTATTGAAGAATTGAAAGAAAATGAGTTTAAAGAATTATATGTTACGGATGAAAATACACCGAAAGAATATGTAAAAGATGTACAAATTGAAACAGATTTTGAAATTCTTATTCCTGATGCTTACGTAAATTCGGTAACTGAAAGATTAAGTTTATATAATGATTTAGGAAACTTAACAAAAGAAGAAGAGTTATTAACATTTGAAAGTCAAATTGTTGATAGGTTTGGCGAATATCCGCCAGAAGTACAAGATTTATTAGACAGCGTTCGCATAAAATGGTTGGCGAAAGAGTTAGGACTTGAAAAAATCATATTAAAACAAAAACGCTTATTAGGATATTTTATATCTGATCAACAAAGTTCATTTTATGAAACCGAAGCGTTTACAAAGACGTTACAATATGTACAACAAAATCCGAAAAGTTGTGTAATGAAAGAGAAAGATACTAAAAATGGAAAAAGATTATTAGTTACTTTTATTCGAATTGATTCGGTAAAAACAGCTTTAAATTTATTACAAAAAATATAATATGGCATCAATATTTGGTCATGCAATTGCTGCTTTAGCACTTGGAAAAGGGTTTTCGAAAACAATAGTAAATTGGAAGTTTCTTTTACTTGGCGTTATTTGTTCGGTATTACCAGATGCTGATGTAATCGGTTTTAGCTTTGGAATTAAATATGAAAGTTTTTGGGGACATCGAGGATTTTCGCATTCGTTACTTTTTGCTTTAATTATTGGGGTTTTAATTACAACTATTTTTTACAGAAAAGATTTAGTGTCTAAAAAAGGAATAACTTTTATATTTTTTTACAATATGTACAGCATCTCATGCTGTTTTAGATGCTTTAACAACAGGAGGTTTAGGAGTTGCATTTTTTTCTCCTTTTGATACGACACGTTATTTTTTTCCGTGGCGACCTATAAAAGTTTCCCCCATTGGTGTGGAACGTTTTTTTGGTGAAAGAGGTATTAAAGTATTAAAAAGTGAGTTCCTTTGGATAGGAATTCCGAGTGTTTTATATGTATTAATTATTCAATATTTTAAAAGAATAAAATCAACAAAATTAAAAATAAACAATGGAGAATAATCATACTAAAAATTTAGCTGGTTTATTATTAGCAACTTTATTTATAAGTACATCAGGTGTTTTAGGAAGATATATAGCGATGCCTTCTGAAGTAATTATTTGGTTTCGCTCAGTTTTTGCGATGCTAATTTTATTTGCTTTTTGTAAGTTTAAAAAAATTGATTTAACTATAAAATCAAGCAAACATATTTTTCCGTTTATTATTAGCGGAATTTTTATGGCTGCTCATTGGATTACTTATTTTTATGCCTTAAAATTATCGAGTGTTGCTATTGGAATGCTCTCTTTATACACTTTTCCTGTGATGGTTGCTTTTTTAGAACCCTTGTTTTTAAAAGTGAAATTTAATCCGATTTATCTTGTTTTGGGCTGTATGGTTTTGCTAGGCGTTTATATTTTAGCTCCTGAATTTAATTTAGAAAGTTCCAATGTTCAAGGGATTTTATTCGGATTACTTTCGGCATTGTTTTATGCTATCAGAATTTTGATGTTAAAGCAATATGTAATTCAATATAACGGAACAATGTTGATGTTTTATCAAACTTTAATTATTACGATTTGTTTGTTACCAGTATTGTTTTTTATGGATGTTTCAGGTTTTACAAATCAATATCCATATGTGTTATTATTGGCACTTTTAACCACGGCAATAGGGCATAGTTTAATGGTACATTCTTTACAGTTTTTTACAGTTTCAACATCTAGTATTATTAGTAGTGTACAACCTATTTTCGGAATTATTTTGGCATTTATCTTTTTAAATGAAATACCAACATGGAATACTTTTATAGGAGGTTCATTAATATTAGCAACGGTAGTTATTGAAAGTATCCGAAGTAAAAATTAATACGGTTTTTGTTGTTGTTCTATAATACTTTTAAGCGTTACATCTTCATAATTTCTACGAACAAAAGTTAGTGCATTTTCTAATATTTGTCCCATACCATCACTATCTCTAAAATTTATGTCACCTGTAAAATCAAAAATTTCGGTTTTTAGTTTTTCTATATTTTTAGGGATAGAAATGGTATCTGATTTCATTGCAGTAACTAATCTGCTTAAACGAGAACGAGAACCTAAAATTCGTTTTGCTACAATTGAACGTTCTTCTAGTTGATATTGTTCAATAGAATCGGATGTTAATTTTTGGGCTACTAATTGCACCATTTTTAAATTTTCTTTAAAAAACTGCGGGTAATAGACTTTAAATTTACCTTCATAACATTGTTGATCAAAATCGATAGGTCTAATTTTATATACCACATTTTCAAAATCATGTGTAGGAACAACCACGTAATTATACGAACGCATATCGCCTAACAAACGAATCATACAACGTTCGTTAAACTTTACAAACTCTTTGGCTATTTGCGCTTTTTCAATTTCTAAACAATCATCTAAATAATTTTTGATAAAAACATCCCCTGGAATTCCTGAAATATGTTCTTCAATTAAGGTGTCTTTATAAACTAAAAAGTTCAAATTATAAGGTGATAAAATATCTTCTAATTCTAATCCATAAATACGAGAAGCATCTGTTTTTTTAACGTAAAAGTAAGTGTAATTATCATTTAAAATATTACGAACCTTTACTCTAAATGGCTGAGAGTTTCCAAAAGTACAGAAATCTACAGCATCAATATTTAAATGTTTTATACTTGCATCTGAACCGTTTGAATGTAAAATATTATATATTTTTTTTAAACTGAAATCTATTTCTTCACGTTCAAATTCATTGTAATAAACACGTACCCATAAAGTATCATTATCATATTTATCATAGACTGTTATAGCACCCTGATAACGTAATAAATCATCATAAAAAATAGGTATTTGAATGGTTCTATTATGTCTTTTTAAATAAAGTCCTAATTTTTTATTAACAGGATATGCAGGTTTTCTTTGAGATATTAATCTTTCTTCAGCCATGTTTCAAAGATACTAAACCTCAAACAGTTTACCAGGTAAAGGCTTAATAACTCCTTTAAGTTCCATTTCGAGTACTAAAGATGATAATTTATAAACAGGAATTTCACATTTATAGGCAATTACATCAAATAATTGTTTGCCATTTTTTGATAAATAATCGTGTATTTTTTGTTCAGAATCGTTTAAGGTAACAAATAATTGGTTTTGTATAGTAGCTATATTTTTTGATAAAGTAACATCCCAATTAAGCATTTTTATAATATCATCAGCACTATTTAATAAATGTGCTTGGTTGTTTTTGATAAGGTTATTACAGCCTTTACTGTAAGTATCATAAGTTCTACCTGGCACTGCAAAAACATCTCTATTATAAGAGTTTGCAATATCGGCAGTAACTAGTGAGCCTCCTTTTCCTGCGGATTCGATTACGATAGTAGCTTTTGATAGTCCAGCAACAATTCTATTTCTTTTTAAAAAATTATCACGTAGTGGTTGTTCTTCATGCCAAAAATCAGTAATAAATCCACCATTTTTAGTTACTTCTGTACAGTATTTTTTATGTGTATTCGGATATATCATTTCTAATCCATGGGCTAAAACTCCAACTGTTTGTAAATCATTTTCAATGGCTACTTTGTGTGCACAAATATCAACACCATATGCAAAACCACTTATAATTATTGGGTTATGTACTGCTAAATCAGTTATAAGTTGATTACAAAAATCACGTCCATAAGTGGTGATTTTTCGAGTACCAACAATTGAAATTATCTTTTGACTATTCAAATTGATATTTCCATCTTTAAAAAATAGAATAGGAGCATCAATACAGTTTTTTAAGTTTTGAGGATAATCGGCATCTAAAAAATAAGAATATTGAATGTTATTTTTGATGATATAATCAAACTCTTTTTCAGCTTTTTTTAAGTTTTCAGTATTTAATAATTGTTGTATAATATGATTTCCTATTCCGTTTATTTTATATAGAGTGCTTGCTTTTTCTTTGAATATTTGCTCAACATTACCTGTAGCTGTAATTAATTTTTTAGCTAAAATATCACCTACATTTTTGGTTGCTTGTAGACGTAAAATAGCTAATAACTTCTCAGAATTCATGTGGTAATGTTTTGATTATCAATGTGTGAAAATACTATTAATAAGATTAAATAACAAACAGAAACAACTACTTTTAAGGAGGTATAACCTTAAAAAATAAAGTTGATTTAACTCTTGTATTATTTATTAGCTTTATATATATCTTTGCATTAAAATTTAACTGATGACAGCTAAAACACCTATAGAATCATTAACAGTACTTACTGACCTTGTTTTACCAGGAGAAACAAATTATTTAGATAATCTTTTTGGAGGAGAATTATTAGCACGTATGGATAGAGCTTGTAGTATTGCTGCCCGCCGTCATTCAAGAAGAATTGTGGTTACTGCATCAGTTAATCATGTTGCTTTTACAAAATCAGTTCCTGTAGGAAGTGTTGTTACATTGGAAGCAAAGGTTTCAAGAGCATTTAGATCATCAATGGAAGTATATGTTGATGTTTGGACTGAAGACCGTCAATCAGGAGAAAGAACAAAGGTTAATGAAGGTATTTATACATTTGTTGCTGTAAATGAAACAGGAAAACCTGTACCTGTTCCTTCAATTACACCAGAAACAGAGTTAGAAAAGAAACGTTTCGATGGTGCTTTACGTAGAAAACAATTAAGTTTAGTTTTGGCTGGTAAATTAGATCCGAAAGAAGCAACCGAATTAAAAGCATTATTTTTAGGAGAAGAATAATATTACTGAAAATCTTAATAAATTTTTTATAATTCCTCAAATACCTTGAAAACTTTAGTCTTATTTAAAAGACTAAAGTTTTTATATTTCATCTATTTCGCCATTTTCAGATAAAAAAATTGCCATTGTTTTTGTTTTTTCAAATTGAGAAAACACAATAATCATAATTACGGTAATTGGTACACTTAAAATCATTCCTGTAACGCCCCAAATTTTACCCCAAATAGCTAACGATAATATCGTTACTAGTGGGCTTAAATTTAGCGATTTCCCAAATAATTTAGGTTCAATAATATTACCAACAATTATTTGAATAGACCCAACAGCGGCAAGTACAATTAAAAAAGGTGGAAATTCACCAAATTGTATAAGGCTAAAAATAGCAGGAAAAACAGTTCCTATTAAAGAACCAATAGTTGGTATATAGTTTAATAAAAAAATTAAAAAAGCCCAAAATGGCGCACTGTCTACGCCTACTAATAGTAAAACGATATAACTTAAAATACCTGTAAGTAAGCTTACGTAGGTTTTTAGTCTAAGATAATTTGAAACAGAAAATTCTATTTTAGCAATCATAGATTGCATGTTGGTAAACTTATTTCCTTTTGCTTCAAATACTTTAATTAGTTTCTTTTTAAAGCTACTTTCTTCTAAAAATATAAATAAAGCATAAATAATAATCATAAAAGTATCTCCTAACAAACTACTAATTCCGTTTGCAATATCTCCTAAAACCGATCCATAATTAAAATCACCTATAAAAGATTTTACTAATTTGATAATATCAATATTAAAATAGGCATCTAATTTTTTTATAATAGCACCAATATTAGGTTCATATTTTGAATAAGATGTTGATAAATTAGTAATACTATTAGTTATTATTTCTGACATAAAACTAAAGCTCAAAATAATAAAAGTAAACACAAAAATATTACTCAACCAAATAGGAATAAATTTAGTTGCGAAAGGTATTTTATAAATAGTTTTTCGTATTTCTCGTGTTAAAAACCAAAAAATTAAGGCAAAAATAAACGGAATTAATATCCCTTTACCGATAACCAATGCAGCTATGATAACAACAATAATAATGCTGAAATTTGCGGAATTTTTCAATGTGGTATTATTATTTAGTATTTATCCATTTTGCAGGATTTAATTTTTCGGTATTTTTAAATAATACAAAAAGTAACTTGGTTTTTCCTGATACTTTATCGGTAAAAACTTTTCCAACTTTTTCTCCAGTTTTTATGATATCTCCTTTTTTTACGTAAACTTTTTCAAGATTATTATAAGCCGATATATAATTACCATGTTGTATTAATACAGATTTTTTACCTCCTGATTGTGATTGTAAAGCAAGAACTTTACCGTTAAAGATACTTTTAGCATCGGTATTTTCTTTGGTAACAATATGTAATCCTGGACTATTAATATTAATTCCTGAAAATGTTGGATGTGGTTGTACTCCATATTTTCGTGTAATAATTCCTTTAACAGGCCAAGGTAAGTTACCTTTATTTTGTTCAAAATTTAGTAATAATTCTTTTTCATCATCATCTAAAACAAAAGTATTTGTTGTTTTTTTGCTTTCTTTTTTTATTTCGAGCTCTTTTTCCTTTTCTTTTTTCTTTGCAATTTCTAACTCTTTTGTTCTTTCTTCAGCAAGTTCTTTTGCTTTTTTTAGCGCAATATCTCTTTCTTTTTTATCAGCAAGTTCATTTGCTAATTTTCTAGCTTTTGCTAGTGCTAATTTTCTGGCTTTTTCTAAAGCTTTTGCTTTTGCTAGTGCTCTTGCTTTTGCAATTGCTCTTTTTCTTTCATTGGCTTTAGCAATTTCATATAAAATTAATTTATCGATACGAGCGGTAATTTGTTTTTCTTCTTTTATTTTAGTTTGTAAATCTTGTTTGTATTTTTTTTCTTCTCCTTTTATTTTAGTAACTAAAGTTTCTTGTGCTTTTTTATCCGTTTCAATTTCTGATTTTTGTGATTTTTCATCAGAAATTAATAGTTCTTTCTTTTTTTCTTTTGGATTAAGGCATTATTAACTTTCTTAATTTCATCTGATTTTATAATGATTGCTTCTCCTTGTTTTTTGCGATAATCATTATATTGTTCCATATATTTTAAACGCTTATATGCCTGATGAAAACTTTCAGAAGATAGTAAAAACATGGCTTTACTTTGTTGAGATTTGCTTTTGTAGGTTTTCACAACCATATCAGCATACTCTTTTTTTAAGCTTTTAAGTTGCTTATTATAAGTTTTTAATTGCTTCTGATTTGCACTTATTTCTTTTGATATTTTTTTAGATTCTAACTCAATAACTTTAATTAAACGTTCTCTTGTATCAATTTTTTGAGTTAAATCTTTTAAATCATCTAAGGCATTTCCTTTTTCTTTTTTGGTTTCAAACAATAAATTATTAATCTGCTTAATTTCATTTTTTAGCTTTTTATGTTTTTTTCAAGGCTTTTCCTTTCTTGACTAAAAGAAGAAAAGCTAACCAAAACAAAGCATAAAAATGAGATATATAAAACAGTTTTTTTCATTATAATTTAATTTCTTTATAGCCGTTTGGCATTCTAAAATCAATATTTAATTTGGTGTTAAAATCAACCGAACGAGTTGTAATATCAATAGCAGTAACTTGTTTATGTTGTTTTGCGTTTATCTTTATTTTTTCAGGAAATAAGATGTTATTTTTATTTGAATAGCTAGGATATCTAATATCTAAACGCTGTTTTTTTGCTGAATTTACAATCGATTGTTTGTTCAGTTTATAATGTATCGGATTTATAAGAAAGAATATATCAAATAACTCAGATTGTTTTTTAGGCGAAAGTTGATATGCTTTTTCAGTAATAACAACTTCTTGTCTTTTTGATTTTACATTTAATAACGATTGCCCTAAAAGCATATTTTGTAATTGTTCAAAATTGATATCTGTTCCTAATAATTTTTTAAGCATAGAAAAATCTCCATCAAAATAATTTTTATAAAATGGCGAATAAAACTGCACTCTTGTAGGTGTAATTTTGGCTTTAAAAACGGTAATAAATTTAACACCTTTCAGCCAAATAACTTCTCCTTTTTTTATTTTCATTCTAACAGAAAAACCTACTTTTTCTTTAGTTGTGCTATAATTTACTTTTAAACGGGCATCAATATTTTTTTCATCAAAATTAGCTGCAACGTGTTTTTTTGCGACTCTTCTTGCAGATATTTCTTTAATTGTTGTCGAATTACCTGTTAAATTTTTACTTGATTTACAAGATGTAAAACTTAAAAATAAGATACTTAATATTACAAAATACTTCATAAATGTTATAGTGGTGAAGAAAAATTATTTTAAAATTTTAGCTGCTTTGTTTTTAAAAGTGTTTGCTTTTTTAACATTGTGTAAGCTTTTATAAGCACTTGCCATTTCTAAATAAAATTTTGCTTCAATTTTAGGATTATCAATTACAAAATCAATACCATTTTGTAAACTTTGTAATGCTTTTTTGTGTTGCTTATTATTATTAAGAGCCTTAGCATTCATTAAATAAACAAAAGGTTGAGCAGGGAACAAAGCTAAGCCTTGCGAACTATATTTTAATAAATCAGGATGCTTATTTACAGCTAATTTTATCAATAAAGGTTTTAAACTGGTAAATGATTTTTCTTTTTCAAAAATAGCATGTAAATCAGTATTTACTAGTTTTTTTGGTTGTTTTTTAACGTTAACAGCGTTATTATTTATTTTTTTTAGAATTCTTCGAAGTGTTGGATTTAATAATTTAGCTTCTTTTAATTCTGATAAAACCTTTTTTGCTGTAACAATATCTTTGTTTTGTAAATGAAGATAGACTAATTCTTGTTTTTTCTTCGGATGTGTTTTTGCAATTTTTTCTTGTACTTTAATTGCTTCTTTAAAATCAGGAATTCTTTTTAAAATAGTAATTTTATGTTCTAGCATCCATAAATTATCGGGTGCTATATTTAAAGCTAACTCAATATATTCTAAAGCTTCAATACTTCTTGCTAGTTTTAAATTGTTTTTAGAAAGTTCAAAAAATACAGCTTCGTTATTTGGGCGTAATTGATTGCAGTTTTCTAAATATTCAATTGCTTTTTTATGATTAAAAAGTGCTTTTTGAGAAAGTGCTTTAAAAAAATCGTTTTGAAATGCAATATTATCTTTTTCACTGATAGCCATTGTAGGAACAACACTATTTTGAGCATTCAAAATAAATGAAAATAACAACAAGAAGAAAGGCAATAGTACGTGTTGTACTATTGTCTTTCCTTTTTTTGGGTGGTTCTTTTTATGTAAGATCTGTATAATCACCTATACTTACTGATGTATAATTAGCATTATATTTGGCATGATTACCAATCATTGCATTATCTAAGGTTGCATTAGAAATACGAACATTTGTTTGAATTAATGAATTTACAATCGTTGAATTTTCAACAATACTATTTTCACCAATAGAAACATAAGGTCCTATTTTAGTGTTTTTTAAAATTACATTTTTTCCAACATAACATGGTTGAATAATTTCTGAATTTTCTAAAACAACATCATCAGAAACTAAATTGTTACCATCGGCTTGTTCAAAACCTAAAACTTGTTTGTTAGTATCAACCGTTGGATCTTTTTTACCGCAATCCATCCAAGCATCTACTTTTCCAGGGATAAATTTAGCACCTTGTTGTTTTAAAGATTCTAAAACTTCTGTTAATTGAAATTCACCAGAAGGTCTGATATCATTATCAATTAAATGTTTAATTTCTTCGCGAAGTTTATCACCATCTTTAAAATAATAAATTCCGATAATTGCTAAATCAGAAACAAATTCTTTTGGTTTTTCAACAAAATCAGTAATAAAACCATCTTTTAATTTTACCACACCAAAAGCGCTTGGGTCTTCTACTTGTTTTACCCAAATAGCACCATCAGCGTTAGCATCTAAAGTAAAATCAGCTTTAAATAAAGTATCAGCAAAAGCCACTACACAAGATCCGTTTAAGGCTTCTTTAGCACAATAAATAGCGTGCGCAGTTCCTAAAGCTTCTTCTTGAATAAATACAGAACCTTTAGCACCTAAGCTTTCAGCAATTGCTATTAATTTATCTTTTGTATCCGCAGGAAATCCTTTGGCAGCTGTACCGATAATAAAAGCAATTTCATCAATAGGTTGATTTACTACCGCAGTAATATCTTCAACTAAACGTTGTACAATTGGTTTACCAGCTATAACTGTTAATGGTTTTGGAGTAGTTAAACTATGAGGTCTTAAACGAGACCCGATTCCTGCCATTGGAACTATAATTTTCATATTTTTTTGGTTTTAACGCTGCAATATACTATTAATATGGTATTGAAAAAAGTTACAAACCTTTTGGTATTGCAGCTATCAATGTTTTTGTGTAGGTTGTTTTCGGATTGTTGTAAATTTCATCGGCATCGGCAATTTCTTCTATTTTACCTTTATTCATAACAACTAATTGATCAGACATATATTTTACTACTGATAAATCATGAGAAATAAATATGTATGTGAAATTAAATTCAGCTTTTAATTGGTTTAATAAGTTTAAAACTTGTGCTTGTACTGATACATCTAAAGCCGAAACCGATTCATCACAAATAATTAATTTAGGTTGTAAAGTAATGGTTCTGGCAATTCCGATTCGTTGTCGTTGTCCGCCAGAAAACTCACGTGGATATCTGTAAAAATGCGCTTTTTCTAAGCCTACTTTTTCTAATAAATTGAATACATATTCTTTTCGTTCTTTTAATGAATTTAAAATATTGTGAACTTTCATCGGCTCAATAATGGCATTTCCTACCGTAATTCTTGGGTTTAAGGATGAAAAAGGGTCTTGAAATATAATTTGAATTTCTTTACGTAATTTTTTAAATGATTTTTTTGAAAGCTTCGTAATATCTTCTCCTTTATATATTACTTGCCCTGAAGTAGCATTTTCTAGCTGTAAAATGGTTCTACCGAGTGTTGTTTTTCCGCAACCACTTTCGCCGACTAAACCTATTGTTTCGCCTTCATAAATTTTAAAAGATACGTTGTTTACTGCTTTTACAGAACTCGATTTAGAAAACCAAGAAGCTTTTGATATAAATTCTTTATGCAGGTTTTTAATTTCTAAAAGAGGTGCTTTTACATATATTTTTTGATGAAATTCGTTACGTTCTTCATCTGTATACAATTCTGTTTTTACAGTGTTTTGGATAAAATCAATAACAGTAGGCAATATTTTAAAACGTTTTTTTACTGTTGGTTTTGAGTTTATTAATGCTTTGGTGTAGTTTTCCTTCGGATGTAAAAAAAGTTCTTTTGTTATACCTTTTTCAACTATTTTTCCTTTGTGCATTACAACAACAGTATCTGCTATTTCTGATACCAAACCTAAATCATGAGAAATAAAAATAATTCCCATTTTATATTCTTTCTGTAGTTTTTTTAAAAGTAAAATTATTTCTTTCTGAACCGTAACATCTAAAGCGGTTGTAGGTTCATCAGCAATTAAAAGTTTTGGTTTACAAGCAATTGCCATTGCAATCATAACACGTTGTTTTTGTCCGCCACTTATTTGATGCGGATACGAGTTAAAAATAGCACTTGGTCTTGGAAGCTGTACTTTTTCAAATAGAGATATAACGGCTTCTTTTATTTCTTCTTTTGATAAATTTGTGTGTTGTTGTAAAACTTCTGAAACTTGAAATCCACAGGTTAATGTTGGATTTAAAGAACTCATCGGTTCTTGAAAAATCATGGCTATTTCACTTCCTCTAATTTTTTGAAATTCTGTATTATTTAAAGCGACTAAATTTTGATTGTTAAATAAAATTTCACCTTTTATAGTTGCCGATTTAGGAAGTAACCTTAAAATAGCTAATGAAGTAACCGATTTTCCACTACCACTTTCTCCTACAATACCAGTCACCGTAGTTTTTTCTACGTTAAAAGATACATTTTGAATAATGGACGGTGCATTTTTAAAACTTATTTCTAAATTTTTAATTTGTAGCATCTGTGTAAATTTTAATAAAAATACAATTAATATTTTTCAATTCTTTTAAAAACGAATGTCAATTGTAATTGGTTAATATTAATGATTAATGAGCTAAATTTTTATCAAGTTATAAAATAATATGATTTTTCATATGAATAAGTTATTTAACTGAAAATCATTGAGTTATAACACCCTCTGTTTAGTATAGATAAAAAATAATAAAAAAAATGAGTGCGATTAAAATTAACTAAAAAAGACTGTATTTACTGATTTTTCATAATGATAAACTAGATGTTTAAAGTCTAGTTGGTTGTAAATGAGTATTTAGCGTGTTATTTTTTCGTTATATTTGAGAGATACATAAACATAAAAAAAGATTTTGATGATAACATAAATATAAACATAATAATTAATTTCATACCCCCTGAAAAAATGAAATACGTTTACTTAAAAAGTCTTGCATTAGCAAGTATTGTTTTTGGATTAAATATTCAATCTCAAGCTCAGAACAAAAGAGAAGTTGCAAAAATTCGTAGTACATACAATTTAACAAAGCTTCAAGAAATAAAAGATAACTTTCAAAAAACTGCAATCGCAGAAAAAAAACAAGCATTACAAATAGCAAAAGAACAAGGTTGGAAAACGAAGTTTACAACTAAAAAAGGTGATTTTGTTGAATTACAAAAAATAGTAAATGGAAAACCTATTTATTATACCACTCTTAATACTAATGCAGCAAAATCTACAAGAACAAACCATTTAAATACTGATGGATCATTAGGATTAAACCTAATGGGACAAGGTATGACTGCACATGTTTGGGATGCTGGAGTGGCAAGAATAACACATCAAGAATACGATGGTTCAGGAGGAAGTAATCGTTTTTCTGTAGGAGATGGTACTACTACTAAAAATTATCATTCTGGTCATGTAACAGGTACTATTATGGCATCGGGTTTTGTAGCCAAGGCAAAAGGAATGGCACCGCACGCAAAAGTTGTTGGCTATGATTGGAATAATGATACATCGGAAGCTATAACAGCTGCTTCAGAAGGTATGTTAGTTTCAAATCATTCTTATGGGTATATTCTTAGAAGTCAGCAAGGAAATGTACAATTACCTCAGTTTTATTTAGGAGGATATATTAATACCTCTAGGTCATGGGATATTATTGCATTTAATGCTCCAAATTACTTAATGGTTGTTTCTGCAGGAAATGATGGCTATGATAATTCAGCAAATGACAATCCAACAGGAGGTTATGGCTATGATAAATTATCAGGTATAACAACTTCTAAAAATAATTTAGTAGTTGCAAATGCACAAGATGCAATAGTAGATGCTGACGGAAATTTAATAACTGTTTCTATTTCGGGAAGTAGTAGCCAAGGACCTACGGATGATTTTCGAATTAAACCAGATATTACAGGTAATGGTTCGTCAGTTTATTCTACTTACACAAGTGGTGATACAGCTTATGGGTCATTGTCAGGAACTTCTATGGCGGCTCCAAATGTTTCAGGTTCTCTAATTTTATTACAAGAACATTATAAAAACTTAAATAATGGAAATTTTATGAAAGCGGCTACTCTAAAAGGATTAGCTCTTCATACAGCTGATGACGCAGGGTTTTCTGGACCAGATGCTATTTTTGGTTGGGGATTGTTAAATGCTAAAAAAGCTACGGAAGCAATTACTAATAATGGAACTAATTCTAAAATTGAAGAATTAACATTAAATTCGGGGGAAACATACACTGTTGTTGTTGATTCTGATGGAGAGAGTCCTTTATTAGCATCTATTTCTTGGACAGATAGACCTGGTTCGGTAAGTGGAATGATAAATTCTACAACTCCTATTTTAATAAATGATTTAGATATAAGAGTATCTCATTCAGAAAAAACATATTTACCTTATAAATTAACAGGAGCAACTACTAGTAGTAAACAAGATAATAATGTAGATCCTTTTGAAAGAATTGATCTTAGTAGAGCTAAAGGAAGATACACAATAACGGTAACTCATAAAGGAACTTTAACAGGAGGAAGCCAAAATTTTTCATTAATAGTAACAGGTATTAAAAGTTTACCAACTATTTGTAATATAACAGTTCCAACAAAAATTTCTACTAATGAATTTTCTGAGACAGCAGTACTTGTAAATTGGGAAAAAGTTATTGGTGCAACATATGATTTTAGATATAAAGCGGTTTTAGCTTCTTCTTGGATCATAAAGCCTGCTTATCAAAATTCTATTGGATTAAGTAGTTTATCAGAATCAGTTTTATATGAAATTCAAATACGTAGTATTTGCCCTTTAGGAAAATCGAGTTACAGTCCTTCAGTTTATTTTACAACTTCAGGTAGAGAGTTAAATTATTGTACATCAAAAGGAGCTAATATAAATAACGAGTATATCCAAAAAGTAACATTAGGAGCAATTAATAATCTATCAACAGGAGGAAATGGATATTCAGATTATACATCTATTTCAACTAATTTAATAAAAGGAAAATCAAATACTATTACTATTACTCCAAAATGGTCAGGTAATTCTTATAATGAAGGTTATGGTGTTTGGATTGATTACAATAAAGATGGTGATTTTTCTGATTCAGGTGAAAAAGTATGGGCTAAATTTAAAGGAAAAGAAACTCCAGTAAGTGGAACTTTTACAGTGCCTTATTTTGCTAAAAAAGGTGCAACAAGAATGCGTATAATATTAAAAAATAATGAAATACCAACAGCATGTGAAAGATCTATTGACTATGGAGAAGTAGAAGATTATTTAGTTGTAATTACTGAAGAAGAAGATACTGTATTAAGTGCTCCATCAAACTTGCTAGTTTCAAAAAATGGACAAAACAGTTTAACTTTAAATTGGTCTGCACCTGTTGGTAATTTAGCTATAACAAGTTATGATATATATGAAGGAACTACTAAATTAGAAACTGTAAAAACTACAGCTACAACAATTACAGGGCTAAATGCTGAAACGCTATATTCTTTTTTTATAAAAGCAAAAGATGTGGGAGGAAATATATCAGAAGCAAGTAATGTAGTTAGTATAAAAACTTTACCTAATAATATTAAGTATTGTTCATCAAAAGGAATAACAAGTAATTATGAGTGGATTGATTATGTTGCTTTCGGAGGAATGATGAATACTACAGGAGCAAATGATGGGTATGGTAATTTTACATCAAAAGTAGCAACAGTATCATTAGGTAGTACTAATCAGTTGATATTAAGTGCAGGGTTTTTAGAAACAGCATATAATGAACATTTTACTGTATGGATAGATTATAACGGAGATGGAGACTTTTTAGATGCTGGTGAAACAGTTACAAAAGGAAACTCTTCAAGTGGAACTAATAGGGTTGCTAATATTGTAATACCAACAAATGCAAAATTAGGGAAGACAAGAATGCGTGTTTCAATGAAATATGGCGTATTACCAAATTCTTGTGAAAATTTTGGTGATGGAGAAGTAGAAGATTATACAGTTAATATAATTTCTGAATCGCTAAATAGAGATTCTTCTGATTTTTTGGAAGAAAATATTCGAGTTCAAGATGAACCAATTCTGTCTGTATATCCAAATCCTGCAGTAAATTTTGTAAAGGTTAAATTAGTATCAGAAGCAAGTAATATTACTTATAAAATTGTAAGTGTGCAGGGAAGTGTTGTACAAATTGGTCGTTTAAATAATTCTAAATTAAATATTACAAATCTTACTTCAGGAATGTATATTTTAGAAATTAACGATGGTCAAAAAAACCTTACAGTAAAGTTATTAAAAAAATAATAAGAGTTTTTTTGTATGTAAATTATTTCTTTTAAAGAATAGCAGTAGACTATAAAGGTTTATAAAAAAATGCTATTTGATAACACCTCTTTTGGAATTAATAAAAACTATAAAAACAATTTTTTTGTTTGAAAGATTACTGATTAAATTTTAATTTATATAGAATTAACAACTTCTATATAAAGTTAGAATAAGTAAATATCTTTTTTTAACTGTTTTTAACAAATTATCATCATTTTAGTGTCTTTTTTTTGTAGATATGATAATAACTATCTATACTTGTAATCTGTTAACATATTAGGTACTAATGTGTTCTAATAATTAATTTTTAAGTTCATTTAAAATGAAAAACAAGTATATTAAAGGTTTTGTATTTGTTAGTTTAGTCCTTGGACTAAATTTTCATATTCAGGCTCAAAGTAAGAAAGAAGTAACACAAATTCGTAGTAAATACAATTTAACCAAACTTCAACAATTAGAAAAAAGCTTTCAGGAAGTAGCAAAAACCGAGAAAGAACATGCTATACGAGTAGCAAAACAAAAAGGTTGGAAGACTAAATTTACCAAAAAAGATGGGGCTCTACTTGAATTACAAAGAATTGTAAATGGTAAACCAATTTATTATACTACTTTTAATGTTTCAGCATCAAAATCAACAAGAGCAAATCATTTAAATATTGGAGGTTCATTAGGCTTAAATTTAATGGGACAAGGAATTACAGCTCGTGTATGGGACGGGGGTATTGCAAGAGCTTCTCATCAAGAATATCATGGAGCAGGAGGAGCGAATAGGTTTTCAGCTGGAGATTATGGTTCTTTAAATTCTCATGCTGCTCACGTAACAGGTACTATTATGTCTTCAGGTGTTGTTGCAAACGCAAAAGGTATGGCACCATATTCAAAAGTAAAAGGATTTGATTGGAATAGTGATAAATCTGAAGCTATAACAGAAGCTTCAAATGGTATGTTAATATCTAATCACTCTTATGGTTATGCAGCAAGAGATCAACAGGGACAAGTACAATTACCTCAATATTATTTTGGTGGTTATATTGATGAGTCTAGAGATTGGGATGAAATACTTTTTAATGCGCCAAATTATTTAATGGTAGTTGCTGCAGGTAATGATGGATATGATAATTCAGCAAATACAAACCCAACGGGAGGTTATGGTTTTGATAAACTAACAGGACGTACAACATCAAAAAATAATTTAGTAGTTGCAAATGCTAATGATGCAACTATTAATTCAAACGGAGAGTTAGTTTCTGTTTATATTAATAATTCAAGTAGTGAAGGACCTACAGATGATTTTAGAATTAAACCAGATATTACAGGAAATGGTACTGGAGTATATTCTACTTATCAAAGTAGTGATTCTGATTATCAGTCTATTACAGGTACATCAATGGCGTCACCAAATGTAACAGGTTCTTTACTTTTATTACAAGAGCATTATAAAAATTTAAGTAATGGTGATTTTATGAAAGCTGCTACTTTAAAAGGTTTAGCACTTCATACTGCTGATGATGCTGGAGTTTCTGGACCTGATGCTGTTTTTGGTTGGGGGTTATTACACACTAAAAAAGCAGCAGAAGTAATTACTAATAAAGGAAATAAATCAAAAATAGAAGAGTTAACATTAACATCTGGAAATACTTATACAATTACAGTTGAATCTGATGGAATTAATCCATTATTAGCTTCTATTTCTTGGACAGATAGACCTGGTGTAGCTACTACTACACTTAATTCTACTACACCTGTTTTAGTAAATGATTTAGATATAAGAGTTTCTAAAGATGGAGAAACTTATTTTCCATATGAATTGACAGGAGCAACAACAAGTACAAAAAGAGATAATAATGTAGACCCTTATGAAAGAGTTGATGTAGATAATGCTTCAGGAACTTACACTATTACAGTAACAAATAAAGGTTCTTTAGTTGGTGGTAGTCAAAATTATAGTTTAATTCTAACAGGTTTAACAAGTACACCAGTAGTGTGTAATGCAACTACACCTGTAGAACTTTCTGTTACAGAAGTTACAGCAAAAAAAGCAGTTGTAAATTGGGAAATGGTACCAGGAGCAACATACGATTTAAGATATAGAGCTGTTTCTACTTCATCTTGGGAAACAAAAGAAGTATCAGTAAATAAAAATACATTAAATGATTTGTTAGAATTAACAGAATATGAAGTACAAGTACGTAGTAGATGTTCTTCAGATAATTCTAATTATAGTAGTTCAGTAAATTTTACAACTACAGATGTACCTTTAAATTACTGTATTTCTGAATCAAATAGTGCAAGTGATGAATATATTCAAAATGTAGTATTAGGTACTATAAATAATGCATCAACAGGAGAGAATGGGTATTCAAATTATACTTCAATTTCTACAAAATTAATAAAAGGATCATCTAATACAATAACAATTACTCCAAATTGGACTAGTACTATTTATAATGAAGGATGTGGTGTTTGGATTGATTATAATAAAGATGGTGATTTTTCTGATGAAGGAGAAGCTGTTTTTATAAACAATCCATCAAAAGATACTCCTGTTGCTGGTACTTTTACAGTGCCTTTATCTGCAGTAAATGGAGCAACAAGAATGCGTATCGTATTAAAGTATAATGAAGTACCAACAGCTTGTGAATCTTCATTTTCTTATGGTGAGGTTGAAGATTATACTGTTGTAATTGAAGAAGATCAAACTGATACTACTGCTCCAAGTGCTCCTGCTAATTTATCTGTATCAAATATTGATAAAACAGCTTTAACTTTAGATTGGTCTGAAGCTACAGATAATGTAGGAGTAACAGGTTATGAGGTATATCAAGATGGAATAAAATTAATTAATACCGCTAATACAACACTACAAGTTACAGGTTTAACAGAAGCAACAACATATGTTTTTTCTGTAAAAGCTATTGATGCTGAAGGAAATGTTTCAGTTTCAAGTAATGAAGTTAATGCAACAACATTATTAAATGATATAACTTACTGTACTTCAAAAGGAGCTAGAGTTAATTACGAATGGATAGATTATGTATCATTTGGAGGAATGACTAATACAACAGGTCGTGATGGAGGTTATGGTGATTTTACATCAAAAATAGCAACAGTAGCCTTAGGAAGTACAAATCAATTAGTTTTAAGCGCTGGTTTTGCAAGTAGATCTTATAATGAGCACTTTACAGTTTGGATTGATTATAATAGAGATGGTGATTTTACTGATGCAGGTGAGCAAATAGTAACAGGTAACTCTGTAAGTAAATTAAATAGAATTACAAATATTACGATACCATCAAATGCTAAATTAGGTAGAACAAGAATGCGTGTTTCAATGAAGTTTGAATTAGCATCAACTCCATGTGAAAATTTTGGAGATGGAGAAGTAGAAGATTATACAGTTAATATTACTACAGCTACATCTACATCATTTATAAATACATTAACAACAATGAGTGTTTCAGGAGAAGATATTAAAACTCAAGAAACATCAAACTTATTGATATATCCAAATCCATCAGTAGATTTTGTACATGTTTATTTAGCTTCAAAAGCAACAAATATTACTTATAGAATTGTAAATACAATAGGTAGTATTGTACAAAAAGGTGATTTAAATAACTCTAAATTAGATGTTACAAATCTTCTTTCTGGAATTTATATTTTAGAAATTAACGATGGTCAAAAAACATTTACAAGAAAATTATTGAAGAAATAATACAACTTTCTTATTAAATAAAGAAAACCCGAGCATTTGCTCGGGTTTTTTGTTTCTTTGCATAAAATATAGAATATGAATTACCTATCAGTTGAAGGCATTGCAAAAGCTTATGGAGAAAAAGTGTTATTTGAAGACATTTCTTTCGGAATTAATAAAGATCAAAAAATAGCTTTTGTTGCTAAAAATGGTAGCGGTAAAACGTCTATTTTAAATATCGTAGCAGGAGTTGATACCGCTGATTCAGGGCAGGTTGTTAGTAGAAAAGATATTGACATTGCCTATTTATCGCAAGCGGATAATTTAAATCCTGATTTAACGATTGAAGAAACTATTTTTTCTACGGATAATAAAGTTTTATCAGTAATTAAACAATACGAAAAAGCAGTAGAAAATCCTGATAATGCAGATGCTTTTCAAGAAGCTTTTGAATTAATGGAGCAATACAATGCGTGGGATTTTGAAACGCAATACACGCAAATTTTATCTAAATTAAAATTAGATAATTTACAATTAAAAGTAAATAAACTTTCTGGAGGACAAAAGAAACGTTTAGCATTGGCAATTGTACTTATTAAAAAACCTGATTTATTAATTTTAGATGAACCTACCAATCATTTAGATTTAGAAATGATTGAATGGTTAGAGGCTTTTTTCGCTAAAGAAAAAATCACCTTATTTATGGTTACTCACGACCGTTATTTTTTAGAGCGTGTGTGTAATGAAATTATCGAATTAGATAACGGACAATTATATAAATACAAAGGAAATTATTCTTATTATTTACAAAATAAAGAGGAACGTTTAGCTCTTGAAGCAACCAATTTAGGAAAAGCAAAAAGTTTATTCAAAAAAGAATTAGATTGGATGCGTCGTCAACCAAAGGCACGTACTACAAAATCGAAATCTCGTACCGATGATTTTTATGAAATCAAAGAAAAAGCTCATAAACGACGTAACGAACACGAGGTTCAGTTAGAAATTAACATGGAGCGTTTAGGAAGTAAAATTTTAGAGCTTCATAAAATGCACAAATCGTTTGATGATAAAGTAATTTTAAACGGTTTCGATTATGTTTTTAAACGTGGAGAACGTATCGGTATTATTGGTAAAAATGGTACAGGTAAATCTTCTTTTTTAAATATGCTTACTGGAGGTATCGAATTAGATAGCGGAAAAGTGACTATTGGTGAAACAGTGAAGTTTGGATATTATACTCAAAATGGAATTGTTATAAAACCAGGTCAAAAAGTAATTGAAGTTGTTAAAGAATTTGGAGAATATATTCCGTTATCAAAAGGACGAAAAATATCTGCAAGTCAATTATTAGAACGCTTTTTATTCGATAGAAAAAAACAATACGATTTTGTTGAAAAATTAAGTGGTGGAGAACAAAAACGATTGTATTTATGTGCAATTTTAATTCAAAACCCAAATTTTTTAATTTTAGATGAACCTACTAACGATTTAGATGTAGTAACATTAAATGTATTAGAAAATTTCTTATTAGATTATCCTGGTAACTTAATGGTCGTTTCTCACGATCGTTATTTTATGGATAAAATTGTTGATAACTTATTTGTTTTTAGAGGCGAAGGTGTTATTGATAATTTTCCTGGTAATTATTCTGATTTTAGAGCTTATGAAGACTCTAAAGTAAAAGAAGCAAGAGAGGTAAAAAATGAAGCTAAAAAAGCAGTTGCTACTCCCGTTAAAACAAATAAAAAAGTAGCATTAAGTTTTGATGAAAAACGAGAATGGGGCTTGCTAGAAAAAGATATTGAAAAACTTCAAAAGAAAAAACAAATTATTGAAGGTAAATTTATGAATGTTGAATTTTCTCCTGAAGAAATTAACGATAAATCAAAAGAACTTCAAGAAATAATTGAGGCTTTAGAAACTAAAGAAGAACGTTGGTTTGAGCTTTCAATGAAAATAGAAGGTGAATAATTTTATGTTTTAATTACCTTAAAAAACGTAACCTAAGTTTTATATATCATAACCGTGTTAATTACTATTTAATAGTAATCAACACGGTTTTTTTATGTTACATATTAAAAATTTACTACCCTTTTCTTATAGGAAAAACCCTTTTTTTATTTAATAGAATCTTGTTTTTATTTCAGGTTATGTATTTAAAATGATTCGTTTATTTGAATTTGTAATATTAATAAATACATTCTTTAATTACCTGATTACAAGTGTTTTATTGTTTGTTTTCGAACTAATTATTAATAGGGTGTTTTTATCAATTCATTTTATGTTGCTTTTTTATCGATATAAATATTCCGAAGTTTATATAAAATTAAACTAAAAAACAGTTTTTCTGTTATTTATATAATTGAAAACAAAAGCTATATTATAATGAAAAAAAGAAACAGAATTTTAGCTATTTTACTTTTAGTAATCATTCATTTTACAAATGCACAACAAAAGTGTGAACATTCAAACGAAATTATAAATGATTTAAATAGTATTACAAAATGTACTATAGAGAAAAAACCATCAGTTTTTAGAAAAAAAATAGCTGATTCTTTAACGAATAAATCAGTATCAAGACGTAGTTTAATTAGGCGAAAAAGATTAAAAAAGATAGGAATATATAGCAATTCTAAGAAATTTAGAAACTTAAAAAAAGAAAATAAATTTACTAAAAGAATCATATTGAATAATTAAAATCTGTATTTCTATATTGATTACATTTATCTATAATTGTAAGAATAAGTGTAATTAAAATTTTAAATTATTGACACTGATAGTTCAGTTAAAGTTAAATGAAAATTATTGATTTTTTCACTATTTTTTTTAAAGAATAAATAAATAAATTTTTTTTAATAGATTTTTTTTCTGATATTTAACAATGAAAGTACTTGTAATTTAGTCTTTTATCTTTTTTAATTTTAAAATAACCCCCCTAATTATTATGAAAAAAAGAAAAATAATTTTCGTTTTTTGTATTTTTATTATTATCAGTTTTGGAAATGCTCAAGAAAAATGTGTATCACCAGAAGAAAATATTGAAGATTTAAATAGTATTACAAAATGTAGTGTTAAAAAACTAGATAATACTACTGATAAAAATTTAAAACAAATATCAGTATAAGTATCAGTTTCTAGAAGAAGTTTAATAAAACGAAAAAGATTAAAAAAATCGGCAAGAGCTGTTAAAGGTATAAATACTGTAGGTGTTCAAAATACAAATACAAAAGAAGTAATTTCAACCCCCATTTTTTTAAATACAAAAGTAGCAAATCTTATCAGTAAATTATCATCAGAACAAGCAAGAAGTGCTGCTGCTTTTGAAGATGTTGATAAAATTCCTGTTTTTAATTCTTGTAAATCAGAAAATAATTCTAAAAATTTAGATTGTTTTAATGAACAGATGATGTTGCATATTCAAAAACACTTTAGATATCCTAACGATGCAGTCATTTCAAAAACCCAAGGAGAAGTTTGGATTCGTTTTATAATAGATGAAAACGGAACTGTTACTAATATTAAAACTTTAGGACCTGAAAATGGTGAGGTATTAATTGATGAAGCAATAAGAGTTGTTTCTAATTTACCAAAATTTACTCCAGCAATGAAAAAAGGAAAAAAAGTACATTCTAAGTTTGGCTTTCCTATTAACTTTTCATTAGAAGAATAAAAATAATTTCCCCCAAATAGTATTATAATCAACAACCATTCAACTATGATTAGATTATTAATAACAGGAGTAGTATTTTTTTATGCTACTCTATTAACAGCACAAGTTACAGTTAAAGGAAAGGTATTCGATATTTACTTAGAGCCTATATCTATTGTAAATGTAACATCTTTACCAGTAAAAACAACCACAGATATTAATGGTAGTTTTACATTAAAAGTAAATAAAAAATTACCTTTTTCAATATTAATAACAGGTGTTGGCTACCAAACACAAACGGTACAAATAACTAAAGAAAATCAAAAAATTAATGTAGTATTAAAAGTAAAAACAAGACTTCAGGAAGTTATTGTTTCCGCTTCGCGTATACCTGAAAGAATATTAGAATCACCTGTAACAATAGAAAGAGTAGGTGCTAGAGATATTAAAAATAATACTTCGCTAAATTTTTATGATGATTTGGTAAATTTAAAAGATGTAGATATACATACAATTGGTTTTAATGTAAAAATGATTAATACAAGAGGTTTTGCATCTTTAGAAAATGTTCGTTTTGTACAGTTAGTAGATGGTACTGATACAGCGAGTCCTTCGGGTAACTTTTCTTTTGGAAATGTAACTGGCTTAAATGAATTAGATGTTATGAATGTAGAGATATTACCAGGAGCAGCATCTGCCTTGTATGGAGCAAATGCTTTTAATGGTATTTTATTAATGCGTAGTAAAAATCCATTTGAGTATGGAGGAATAAGTGCTTATTCTAAATTAGGAATAAGTGAACAGAATCAAAATACAGCAGAAATAAATGCTTTTAATGATACAGGAGTTCGAATGGCTTATGCTTTTAATGATAATTTTGCCGCTAAAGTTAATTTTAGTCAAACAATTGCTGAAGAATGGAATGCTGTTGATACTAGAAATATCGATTTAGATGGAAATATAGGGCTTGGAAATAGAGATAATACTACAGCTTATAACGGAGTAAATGTATATGGTGATGATTCGAACGTTGATCTTAAAAGTATTTTATTATTTTTAGAAGAAGGTGGTGTTATTACACCAGGGATAACTAAAAAAGTACCAAACTCTAGAGTTTCAAGAACAGGAATTGATAATAATAGCTTAGTAAATAATCATATGAAATCTGTATTTTTTGATGGTTCTTTATATTTTAGACCTACGGGGAAAAAAATCTTGAACTTATATGGAACTCAAAATATTCTTATGGTGATAATACCTTACAAGGAGATACTCGTTATGTTCAAGAAGGTGCTTTATTTCAGCAACATAAATTAGAGCTAAAATCGAAGTATGTAACTGCAAGAGGATATTATGTGAATTTTAATCAAGGAGATAAATCGTTTAATACCGTTTTATTGGCCGAAGGTATTAATAATTCTTATTCAATAGATGATATCTGGTATCAAGATTACGGAGCAGTTTATGGGAATACATTTGAAACGGCAATACAAACTAATAGTGTAGAACAGGCAGATATCATGGCACATGAACAAGCTAGAATTTATGCTGAACGACATAAAAATGGTACTATTGATGCCATTTCTAATACCTTAAAAAATAAAAATATAAGTGATGGAGGTGCTAAAACTACAGATAATTCTAGCTATATAAATGGTGATATTGATTTTAACTTGACTGATGTTGTTACGTTTGCAGACATTCAAATGGGAGCAACTTATAGACAACATAAATTAAATTCAAAAGGTCAGTTATTTACAGATTTAAATGATCCAATTATTTATGATTCTTATGGTATTTACACACAGGTAATTAAAAAATTAGTTGATGATCGTTTAAGGTTAACAGGTTCTATTCGTTATGATAAATCAACAAATTTTAAAGGGAATTATTCTCCTCGAATTTCAGCTACTTATGCATCAGGTGTAAATAGAAATCATAATTTTAGAGGATCTTATCAAACAGCCTTTAGAAACCCAACATCTGCAGATCAATATGCAGATCAAAATTTAGGAAGTCGTATTTTTGAAGTTGGTAATGTGTCTGGAAATTTAGAGCGTTATGTATCTAGAACAATAGCCTTAAGACCTGGTAGTCCAGGGATTCCTGTAGTTGGAACATCAGTAAGTTTAACAGGGAAACAGATAGTAGAAAATTCATATACTTTAAATTCACAACAATCATTTAGTAACGCAGTTATTGAAAGTATAGATAATAATATTAGTCCACTATTAGCAATTCAGAATAATGTAGGACTTTTAGAAAAGGCTACAATTAATCCATTAAGAACAGAAAAAGTAAAAACATTTGAAACAGGGTATCGAAGTTCTTTTGATTTATTTGGTAGTTTATTTGAGATTGATGTAAATGGATACTATAGTATTGTAGAAGATTTTATTGTAACTAAAATAGTAAGTACTCCCTTATTTGGAGATATAAATCAAGGAAGTACAGACCTTTTAGCACCTTTTGCAATTGGAAGATATGATTATGCTCAATTTGCTTTTAGAGTTAATAGTCCACAAAATCATGATTATTATGGAGGTGGTATTTCTTTAAGTACTGCTGTTTTAGACGGGCTAAATATTGGTGTGAATTATATGTATAATAAATTTAAAGAACATCAAAAAGGAGGTGATATTTATGAAACAGGAAGCTTTTTTAATACACCAGAACACAAGTTTCGAGCTTCTTTAGGAAAAGAAACTGTTTTTAAAAATGTAGGTTTTAATATAAATGCACGCTGGCAAGATAGTTTCCTATGGAGTTCAAATGCTGTAAATAGTGTTATATCTGCTAGAACAGTATTAGATGCACAAATAAATTTGAGAGTTCCTACTATAAAATCTACTTTTAAAGTGGGGGGAACCAATTTATTTGGTACACCTTATTTAACAGCTCCTGGTATTGGTGAAATAGGATCTGTATATTATGTTTCTTGGAAAATAAATGATTAAAAAATAGATATCTTTAATAGTACAAAAAACAGTTTTCTTTTTTAAGAAAACTGTTTTTTATAAGTTATACTTTAACTATTGATTCGTTACTAATTAATGGTTTGTTACTAAAACGTAATAATAATTGTGCTACAGCTATAGTATCTCGTTCACAATAACTCACAATTTTAGGTAAGTTTTTTTCTTTATAATAAACTTTAGCCACTTCACTTCCGTTAATATCTTGTTTTGGTGAAGGAATATCTAAAATAGCTGTTAATAAATTTAAGGAAGTATAGTGTTTATAATCGCCAAATTTCCATAATTCTAAGGTATCTAAATGTGGAACTTCCCAAGGTTTTTTTCCAAATAAATTTAGCTTTTTAGGTAATTCAATTCTGTTTATAATCACGCGACGAGCTATATATGGAAAATCAAATTCTTTACCATTATGAGCACATAATAGTTGTTTTTCTTTATTAAAATGTGTGTCAAGTAATTTTTTAAAATCTATTAAAATACGCTCTTCATCATCACCAGAAAAAGAAGTAATTCGAAGCTGATTTTCAGATGATTTATTAACAAAATACCCAACAGAGATACATATTATTTTTCCAAATTCTGCCCATATACCAGCTTTGTGATAAAAATCTACTGCTTCAATATCTTCTTTTCGCTGATATTCAGTTTTTAAGGCATACAGTTTTTGTTTTTCTTCGGATAAATCAGAAAAAAACTCTTTTTCAGGAACAGTTTCAATATCTAAAAATAAAATATTTTCTAGTTCTATTTTATGTAGCATTTTTTATTTTTTAAAATAATTAGATTGTCTTTAAATAGTAATTATACTTGTTTATTTGAATAACAATAATTACTTAATTCTTTCTGGTTTTTTGATGAAAAATCAATTTTTATAAAGATACAAAAACCTTTATCACAATATGTGCCACTATTTAAGCAAAGGTTTATGAAAGATTAAATGAATGTTAAGTTAAAGAAGATGGTGTACAATTTATAATTTTATAGTTACTTTTGGGTAACATAATATAAAATGACTTATGAACACGAATGATGTTAAAATTTTACTAGTTGATGATGAGCCAGATATCTTAGAAATAGTAGGATATAACTTAAAATCAGAAGGGTATCAGGTTTTTACAGCCAATAATGGTGCTGAAGCAGTAAAATTAGCAAAAAAAGTAACCCCGCATTTAATATTATTAGATATTATGATGCCTCAAATGGATGGTATTGAAGCCTGTGAGAAAATTAGAAATATCAAATCTTTAGAGAATGTAATTATTTCTTTTTTAACTGCTAGAGGTGAAGATTATTCACAAATGGCAGGTTTTGATGCTGGTGCTGACGATTATATTACTAAACCTGTAAAACCGAAAGTATTAGTAAGTAAAATAAAGTCTTTATTAAGACGTTTAAAAACAGAAGATAAAACAGCTGCAACAACAACATTAGGAGATATTGTTATTAATAGAGATGAATACATTGTATTAAAAGGTGATAAAAAAATTGCTTTACCTAGAAAAGAATTTGAATTGCTATCATTATTAACATCAAAACCAGGAAAGGTATTTAAAAGAGAAGTGATTTTAGATAGCGTTTGGGGTAATGAAGTTGTTGTTGGAGGAAGAACTATTGATGTTCATATTCGTAAACTTCGAGAAAAAATAGGAGATGATTTTTTCAAAACTGTTAAAGGTGTTGGATATAAATTTGTTTTAGAAGGGGAAGACAAGTAAAAATAACTAAAAATAAATAGATATAGATTGCTGAAAAGCAATCTATTTTTTTATAATGAAAAAAATTAAAAAAACATATCGTTACGCGCTTTGGTCAGCATTTTACTCTACTTCAATTTCTGTAATAATTGCTTTATTATCGTACTTTATTTTAATTGATTTATTAGGTATATGGGCTGTTGTTATTTTTGGAATTTTAATGTTTATTGTTTTATTTTTGATTATTCAATACAGAGCTGAACATTTTATTTATCAAAGAGTAAAAAAATTATATGAAGATATTTCTATTTTAGATGTTAATGATTTAGAAAGAAAAGATGTTACAACAGATGTTGAGGCATTAACCAAAAGCCTACAAACATACGTAGAAGATAGAAGTAAAGAAATAGTAGTATTAACACAAAGAGATTCTTTTAGAAGAGATTTTTTAGGAAACGTAGCACACGAGTTAAAAACGCCACTTTTTACAATACAAGGGTATATTTTAACTTTGATTGAAGGCGCAGCCGAAGACAAAGAAATCCGTACAAAATATTTAGGAAGAGCTAATAAAGGCGTAGAAAGATTGACTTCTATTATTAAAGATTTAGACACGCTTGCTAAATTGGAAACTGAAGGAATGAAAATGAATATTCAAACCTTTAATATTGTAGAGCTTATTCAAAATGTTTTTGATTTATTTGAAATGAAAGCTAAAAAACGAAACATTACTTTGTTATTTGATACAATTTATGAGTTTCCTCGTTTTGTTAGAGGTGATGTTGAGCGTATTGAACAAGTTTTAATTAACCTAATAGTTAACTCTATTAAATATGGTAAAGTAGGAGGTATTACTACAGCAAGTATTGAAAGTTACAGCCCTAATAAGTTTATTATTAAAATAACTGATAATGGAGAAGGTATTAAAGAAGATCATATATCACGTTTATTTGAACGTTTTTATCGAGTAGATCAAAGTCGTTCTCGTGAACAAGGAGGTTCTGGTTTAGGTTTATCAATTGTAAAACATATTATTGAAGCTCATAACGAAACCATTTTACTAAAAAGTGATTATGGTAAAGGATCAGAGTTTTCTTTTACTTTAGAAAAAGCAATGTAATAAAAAAGGAGTTGATTTAATCAACTCCTTTTTTTATGATTTTATTTACTATTTATACTAAATCAAATCCAATATCTTTTCTGTAATTCATTCCTTCAAAAGAAATTTTGTCGATGCTTTTGTATGATTTATCAAGTGCTTCTTGAATAGAATCTCCAAAAGAAGTAACCGCCATAACTCTTCCTCCATTTGAAACTACTTTACCATCTTTTTCTGTTGTTCCTGCATGAAAAACAATAGAATCTTCAGCTAAATCGAAACCAGTAATTTCTTTACCTTTTTCATATGCTTCAGGATATCCACCTGCAACTAACATTACTGTTGTTGCGGTTTGAGAAGTTACTTCGTATGATTTTTCATCTAAAGTTCTATTTGCAACACCTTCGAATAAATCAACTAAATCAGATTCAATTCTTGGTAAAACAACTTCTGTTTCAGGATCTCCCATACGAACGTTATATTCTACAACAGATGGATTTCCGTTATCGTTCATTAATCCGATAAAAATAAATCCACGGTAATCAATTCCATCTTTCTGTAAACCATCAATAGTTGGTTTAACTACTAAATCTTCTACTTTTTGTAAAAAATCATCTGTAGCAAAAGGAACAGGAGAAATAGCACCCATTCCACCAGTATTTAAACCAGCGTCTCCTTCACCGATACGTTTGTAATCTTTTGCAGAAGGTAAAATTTTATAATTTTTTCCATCTGTTAAAACGAATACAGAAAGCTCAATTCCTTTTAAAAATTCTTCAATAACAACGGTTGCTGAAGCTGCTCCAAATTTTTCATTTGAAAGCATTTCTTTTAATTCAGCTTTTGCTTCATCTAAATCAGTTAAAATTAAAACACCTTTACCACCAGCTAATCCATCAGCTTTTAAAACATAAGGAGGAGTTAAAGTTTCTAAAAAAGCTTGTCCTTGTTGTAAAGTTTCAGCCGTAAATGATTCATACTTTGCAGTAGGAATATTGTGCTTAATCATAAACTGTTTAGAAAAATCTTTACTACCTTCTAATAAAGCTCCGTCTTTTTTAGGACCAATAATAGCAATATTTTTTAACTCGTTATCAGCTAAAAAGAAATCATGAATACCTTCTACTAAAGGAGCTTCAGGACCTACAACAACCATATTAATTTGGTGTTGTAAAACAACTTCTTTTACTTGATTAAAGTTTGTTGGATTGATTGCAATATTTGTTGCAACCTCACTAGTACCTGCATTACCAGGTGCTACAAAAAGTTTTTTTGTTTTATTACTTTCTGAAAGTTTTTTTGCAAAAGCATGTTCTCTACCTCCTGACCCTAAAATTAAAATATTCATTGTGTATGTGTTGTATTGTTGTAAATGCAAATATAAAATAAGAAAAAAGGCTATTTTAAAAAATAGCCTTTAATTGTTAAAATAATTATTAAAATATTTGTTCTAGTATTTTTTGTGTAATTACATAAGTGGGTAACACTCCGCTCATACCTAAACCTCCAGAGGCAAGAGTAGCACCTGTTTCTAGTGGATTATCAGAGGCGTAATAGGCGTATCTTACTTTAATATCTTCTCTAACATTACCTCTAATTTTAGATGCAGATTGAATTGCTTTCTGATAATGTGCCCCTTCCATTTCTAAACCGATAACATTCCATGTTGAATCATGAAAAAACTTCAATAAATCTTTATTTTGTAAAGAAGTTCCAAGTACACTAACCATAGCGCCATCAAAAACATTTACGCCAAAGCCTTCTAAATCTTCTTTTGATAATTCATTTTTAAACGGATAATTATCCGCAGTACCTTCAAAAATGTGTGCCGAAGGAATCATAATATCACCTTTTCCACCTTCTAAAATTCCTGCTTTTCCCATTATAGAAACAGAATCAACATTTAAGTGAATCCTTTTTCCATCGGTTTTATACGGTTTTAATAATTCATCCATAGTTTCAAAAGCTTGTTCACCAAAAGCATAATCCATTACTATAAGTACTGGTTTTTGTCCTTCGGAATTTACTTTTTTAAAGGAAGTAGTATCAAAATTTATTTTTTCGGTATCAATAATTTGAACATTAATATTTGTTCCTGAAGTATCTTTCAAATAAATCAGTCCATTTTCTGAAGCATAATTTTTAACAGTTTCTTGTAAATTATGACTATCACTATTACTTAATACTTCAAAAAGTTCAAAGCCTTTATTATTTTTAGCTTCTTTAGGTAGGGCATTTTTTGCATAAATACTATTCATAACGCTGTGCATATTGGCACTAATAATATGAATAGGACGTTTTAATAAGTTATTATCAAGCAACGATTTTTTAATAGTATTTGCCCAAATTTCACCATAAATATGATGTCCAATTTCTTCTATTAAAGCAGTACTAAATTTTATAGAACGTTTGTTGTCGTTTGTTGTTTCGTTAATTGCTAGTTTACCTAACCAATATATTAAGTGAAAAAATCTGTTAGGATTTTCTTCGGATGAAAAGGTATTGTAAGTTGTATATACCTCATCATAAGTTCTTCCTAAAATGTTTCCAAGATGTACAACAATTACATCTTTTTCTTCATCCGTAAGTGTTTTATTATAAATTACAATATCTTCTAAAAGAAGCCATTCTCTAATAAAACCATCTTCGGTATCAGAAATAACACGGTCTTTTATTTTATGCGATTCAATAAATAAAAAAGTTATGTGAGTTAGAATATCATAAATTTCAGAACGACCACGAGTAATTTCGATATTCATTTGATCTTTATCAATACGATAACAATTTCTTCGTCTTTTCGGAGGAACAATTGTTTTAAATTTTGAATTTCGATATCCTTCATCAGCAGTTAAGTTGATAAATTGACATTCTTCAATTCCTTCGGGTAATCGTTCAATAATATAAACTAAACCGTTTAATTCGATTTTACTTTCAGCAATTGATCCGTAAATTTCAGGTCTTAATTGTAATAACGATTTACGTAATGTTTCACCAGAAATTCCCATAGGTTTATAAAATCCGCGACTAAATAAATGACGCATAGATATATATAGTTTTTCTATTGCATTGGTAGATTCTTGTGCTCTGGTACGTTCTTTATAATTGGGGTTTGGCATATTTTTTTATACCAAATATACAAATTAACTTGTTGATTTTTATTTTGTTAAAATACTAGTATATTTTTTTTGATTATTAAGTAAACTCACAGCTTTGCTTATGGTTTCATCATTTTTAAGTTGATGCTTAAATAACCCTTCTTTATACACGTATCTTTTTATAATTTGATTTTGTATTTCTTTAGATAAAAAACTTTTGTTGATAACAATTTGTGCTACTTTTTCTTTTTTCAATTTTTGAATAATAGCTTTATATTCTGTTGAAATATCATTGTTATTTTTTACTGAATGATATGCTTTTTTAAATAATTTTTCTTCTTTGGAAACAAAAGATGTGTCTTTATAAAGTAAATAGTTTTTAAAGTCTGTAAAATTTTCAGTTTTAAAACTAAAATTATCTGTTATTAAGTTTTCATTTTTATTGGTAAAATCAGTTACAAAATTAAAGATAGCTTTCGATTTTAATAGTTTTTTTGTTTCTACTGATTTTTTAGAGAATCCTGTTTTTATATCAGGATTTACACCACCGCCATCATAAACCGTTCTTCCGTTTTTTGTTTTAAATTGATTAACTGTTCCTTCAGAAAACTTAGGAACTTGTCCTGTTTTAGCATCTCTATTAGTATAATCTAATTCTTGAATACAACGTCCGCTAGGAGTATAGTATTTCGAAATAGTAGCTTTCATTTGTGTTCCGTAATTTAGTTTAAAATAACGTTGCACTAAACCTTTTCCAAAAGAGCGTTCGCCCATAATTACGGCTCTATCATAATCTTGCAAAGCACCCGATACAATTTCAGAAGCCGAAGCAGAACGATCATTTATTAAAACAACAACAGGTATTTCAGTATCTAAAGGATCTCTTCTTGTTTTATAAATATTGCTATTTTTTTTAGTTTTACCACGAGTATCTACTACTTTTAAGCCTTTTGGAATAAATATATTTGTAATATTTACGGCATCAAATAAAGAACCTCCAGGATTGTTACGTAAATCAAAAACTAACTTTTTCATTCCTTTTTCTTTCAATTCATTGAAAGCTTTGGCAACTTCTTGTGTTGCTTTTTGATTGGTAAATTTTGTTAAAATAATATAGCCAGTTTCGGCATCAATCATATTGTAAAAAGGAACAGGATTTAAAATAACTTTATCTAGTTTTAAATCAATATTTTTTAGTGTTCCATTTCTATCAATAATTAAAGAAAGTTCTTTATTAGGAGTTCCTTTAAGCATTTGTGAATATTGGTTTTTGGCTAGTTCAATTAACTTTTGACCGTTCACTGTTGTAATAATATCACCTGCTTTTAAGCCTGCTTTATCTGCTGAAAACCCTTTGTAAACTTCTAAAACACTAATTCCTTTTTTTGTATAAAAAACAGAAATTCCAATACCTCCATATTCTCCTTCACGTCTAATACGTGCATCTTCCACATCTTGTTCGTTGTAAAAATTGGTATAAGGGTCTAAATTTTTAAGCGTGTTTTTAATGGCTTTGTCTGTTAATTCTCCAGGATTAATTTCATCAATATAATTAATGTTTAATTCTTTGAATAAGTTGTTGTAAATTTCTATTTGTTTTGCAATTTCAAAAAACTTAGATTGAAATGAAAAAAAAACAGAAATAACAATAAGTGAACCAAAAAAAAGCGCTTTTTTATTCTTCATTTTTATTAATTTCAGTGACAAATAGCGTTAATAATTTCTTCATTTTAACTTCTAAATCGGCATAAGTCCATTCGTCTCTTGCAATATAAGAAATCATAAAGACATGAGGTTTATTTACAGCATCATAGACTGTATATTTCTTTTTTCGATACGTTTCACGTAATAAACGTTTTATTCGGTTTCTGTCAACCGCACTTTTAAAATTTCTTTTTGGAACAGAAACTCCTACCTGAACAGGAAATTTTGAAGTATGTTCTGTTTGTATATATACCATTCGAAGTGGAAAAACTTTTATAGATTTTCCTTCTTCATACAATTTGCCTATCAGCTTTTTGCTCTTTAATCGTTCTTGTTTTCCTAGTGTAAATTTCATCATCATTACAAACATACATAAACCGCTACAAATCTTTTATAAAAACCTATTATAAAAGCTTTTTTTAAGGATTTTTAAATTGATATCTTTAATTTTTTATCTTTATAAGATATCTCTAGCCCTGATTGAAGCAATTGTTTGAGCTCCTTTTTTGATTTTTTTCAAAAAAGAGCGAGTGCGGAAAGCAGGAAATAGCTTCAAAAAAAAATCATTAAAACAATCTTAAAATAACTTTATGAAATCTGATTTATTTCAAGCACCTGATTATTATCAAACAGATGATTTATTAACATATGAACACAAACTTGTTCGTGAAACTGCTCGTGAATGGGTAAAAAAAAATGTGTCTCCAATTATTGAAGATGCCGCACAAAACGCAAAGTTTCCGACGGAATTAATTAGTGGTTTGGCAGAAGTTGGAGCTTTTGGTTCATATATTCCTGAAGAATATGGAGGTGCAGGTTTAGACCAAATTTCTTATGGATTAATAATGCAAGAATTAGAACGTGGCGATAGTGGTATTCGTTCAACAGCTTCGGTACAATCGTCTTTAGTAATGTTGCCTATTTATAATTATGGAAATGAAGCACAACGCCAAAAATATTTACCAAAGTTAGCTTCAGGAGAATGGATTGGAAGTTTTGGATTGACAGAACCAAATCACGGAAGTAATCCATCAGGTATGGAAACCAAGTTTAAAGATATGGGTGATTATTACTTATTAAATGGTGCAAAAATGTGGATTTCGAATGCGCCAATTTGTGATGTTGCCGTAGTTTGGGCAAAAAATGAAGAAGGACGTATTCATGGTTTACTTGTTGAAAGAGGCATGGAAGGGTTTTCTACGCCAGAAACACACAATAAATGGTCGTTAAGAGCTTCAATTACTGGAGAGCTTATTTTTGATAATGTTAAAATTCCTAAAGAAAATATATTGCTTAATAAATCGGGATTAGGAGCGCCTTTGTTATGTTTGGATTCGGCTCGTTATGGAATTGCTTGGGGTGCTATTGGTGCTGCAATGGATTGTTATGATACCGCTTTGCGATACGCAAAAGAACGTACACAATTTGGTAAACCGATTGGTCAATTTCAATTGCAACAAAAAAAGTTAGCCGAAATGATTACCGAAATTACCAAAGCTCAGTTATTAACTTGGCGATTAGGAGTGTTAAAAAATGAAAATCGTGCAAGTTCGGCTCAAATATCTATGGCAAAAAGAAATAATGTTGATATGGCGATAAATATAGCTAGAGAAGCACGACAAATTTTAGGCGCTATGGGAATATCGGGGGATTATTCTATTATGAGGCACGCTATGAATTTAGAAAGTGTAATTACTTATGAAGGAACACACGATGTTCATTTGTTAATTACAGGCTTAGATATTACAGGATTAAATGCTTTTAAGTAAAAGGAGGAAGAAATGCTCTAAACGCTAAACCACTAACATACAAACAGAGCATTTCTTCTCTAAAATTAACTATTAAAACTATAAAAATTTAAATACAATTGATTACTTTTTTTCTTACCAGTACCGATAAGAATTAAAAGAGTAGCGACTAATCCTACACAAACAAGTGCAAAAATGGCTATCATAATAGTACCATTTGTCCAAGAAACCATCGGTAAATTAATCAATTGCATCATATTGTTTACTTTTTTGACAAAAGTAGTAGTGCTTATTTGTTTAAAATATGATTTTTATCATCTTTTAGAAAAAAATGTAATTTTAAAATAAAACTCCCTTTATATAGATAAAGGGAGGAGTTTTGTTAAATAGAAAGGTATTTTATTTTGAAATTATTTATATAAAATGTTTTTAAATTAATTAGAAAGTTTAATTTTTCTATCATTTATAGGATGTACGGGACGAAAATTATCTCCCATAATTTCTTTAAGACGATTTATTTGAACAGCTGATGCTGTAATTCTATTACTCAATACATGCCAACTAACAATTTCAGAACAAGGAGGTGTAGTTAATGAACCTTGATAAGAATAATATTGAAGATTAGCAGGTAGTATTGATTTGATATTAAAAACTTTATCTGATTTATAATCAGGTTGACTTTTTGATTCTGGAAAATTTTTCATGTATTTTTCTAAGAGAGTATTACTATTCCCTATTTCAAAGAAAACACCAATAACAGCTAATTTATCGGTTGAATCTTTATGAACTAAATGTAGTTCTGCATCAAATTGTTTACCATCGATTAAATGTTCACTTCCCGTATGAAAATGAAATTGCAACAAATCATAAGTAGTTTTATTAACGGTTATACTACTACCTTTATCATATTCAAATTCAATTGTATGACCATTATTAAGAATATGTGTTTTTGTATCATTATAATTTATAGCAATTTTGCTTAGTGAAACATCTATGTTCGATTCAGTAGTATTTATATCAATAGGCGTTTGTTTATCACCATTACATTCAGAAAAATTCTCACACAGACTAGCCCAATATGTAGGACCAATATCTCCTTTATAGCTCCATTTAATTTCGTTACAATTTTTATTTTCATCAAAATCTTTTATTGAATCGTCTTTACAACTATAAATTGTTAGTAAATTAAATAAAAATAATAGCTTTAAAAATGATTGTAAATTAAATTTAAAGTAGGTTTTCATAATGTTTTTTTAAGATTTTAGCATTAAAAGTATAGGTAATATCTGATATCTGATATTACCTAAAATCTTAAAAGTCTTTTTTAGAGATAAAAAAGCACGTTAATTTACATCAAATAATTGTTATTTTTTAGTTAATTATAGAGTATAATAATTCATTTTTAAATGATTGAAATCTACTAACAAAAACACTAGCCTGATTATCATTTTAACTTAGTTTTTAAACCGTCAATACTAACTTTGTTTTTTTTATTCCAATAATCTTTAATACCGCTTTGTCCTATTTCATCAGCCCAATTTGATAATTCATTTCGCTCTTCTTTGTATTCATAAAAAGGAATTGACATACCACATGAATTCTGTGTAGTTTCAACTGTTACATCAAATATTTGTCGTGTTCCTGCTAGTTTTGGAAATAAGCTAATTAATTCATTCCATTCAGCATCTTTAGGTAATATTTCTTTAGCTGTACCATATAAACGTAAAATATTAGGAGCACCTTCAAAAGCACAAAACATAATGGTAATTCTATTATCAACTAATAAATGTGCTGAAGTTTCATTTCCACTACCTGTAACACTTAACCAAGTAACACGGTTTGGGCTTAATACACGAAAAGAATCCATTCCTTTAGGAGATAAATTAATACGCCCGTTTTTAGGAGCTGTTGCAACAAAAAACACTTTTTGTGCTTCTATAAATTTTTGAACTCTTGAAGTAATTTTATCATTTAATTTTCCCATAATTATTTGTTTAATTAATCCAGTTTTTAGTAAGTTTTATTGCTTTTGTTTTTTGATTCAAAAGGTAGGTATGAGGATTTTCAGAATTTTAGTTTTTTTTAAATTTTATGAAGTTACATTATTTAATTTAAAACAAAAAAACCTTCTAGAATTAATCTAGAAGGTTAGTTTTCCCTTAAATACCATTTTTCGCTTATCCTCGAAACTTGATATTACGAAGATATAGATTTTTGAGCTATTTATAAAGAGAATATAAGTGTAAAAAAGTGTGTCTTTCCACAGGTTTTGTTAAAGTTAAATCACTTAAAATAAAAAATACCTCGATTAATTCTAGAAGGTTTTTTTAAGTTTAAAAAAAGGATTATTTTGAAAAAAGTAAACCTTTCAGAATGAACTGAAAGGTTTTAAAATTTTTCAAAATATTTCCCCAAATAATATTGAATTCGTTGCAAATATATAAGTAGCTTTTTAATTTTGAAAGAAAATTGATATAATAAAAAGTGTGTCTTTCCACAGGTTAAAAAAATATAATTTTTTTTGAAAGAAAAAAATCATTCGAAATCGGAGTTCTCTTATTAATGAGCTGCTGAAATAAATTGGTATTATTAAATAAATGAAGTAATAAAAAATGAAGTAAATATGCCTAGCCCTGATTGAAGCAATTGTTTGAGCTCTTTTTTTAATTTTTCTTTAAAAAAAAGCGAGTGCGTAAAGCAGGAAATTGCTTCAAAGTAATTGATTACTTCTTAAACTTTGTTTAAACCTTATGTAAAAAAAATAGGGTAGTCTTTATGTAATTTTAAAAACTAAATAAATATATTTATAAAAGTTAGATTTTATAACAAAAAAACAAACCTTTCAGTATTAACTGAAAGGTTTATTTAACATTTTCTTTTTCAAAATATTTCCCCAAATAATATTGAATTCTCTGGCAAATATAAATGGAGTTATTTGATTTAAAAAGGGAATTACCGCCGCAAAAGATGTGTATTTCCGCAGTAAATTAATCTAATATTCCTAACTCTTTAGCCTTTAGTACTAAATCAGTATTATTATGTGCTTGTAAATTATTACGAAGCTTTGATAGTCTTGCTTCTATAGACCTTAATTTAACTAATGAACCATCTGTTTTTTTAATAAAACCTTCTAGGTTTGAAATTTTAGAATGCCTTGGCAATTCTTTTAAAATTTGAATAGCAACATCATCCATTTGAATTTCAATTAAAGCTCTTTTTAACAATTTTTGATGTATTTCATGTGTGTAATATACCTCGCCTTTTATTATTTTTTTTATAGCAAATGTTAGCTCATCCGTATTACAATTTCCTTTTAAAATATAAGCACTAGGATTCAAATTATGGATAACATTAAAAACCCGATTGGTTTCTGAATGTCCTGTAATAACACCTGTTTTAATATCAATATTTTTTTTTTGAATAGCTTTAATTAAGGCTTCACCTCCGTCTAAAGTGATATTTTCATCTGTATTATCAAAACTTAAGTCAGTAAAAACAATATCAAAAGGTGTCTTTTGAATTGCTGTTTTTATTTTAGAAAAAGCTTCATCGCAACAATTAGTAGTTTCTATAACTAAATTATCAATATTTTTTAGGCACGAAAGTATGCCTTCAAGTATTAATTGATGGTCATCAACTACCAGTATTTTTATTGGTCCAAGCATTTAAGGGGATTTGAATATTAGTTTGTGTTCCATTACCTACTTCACTTTTAATATTTAGAGTTCCGTTTAACTCTTCAACACGTTCTTGTAGGTTTTGTAAACCAATTCCTTTTTTAATAGCATTGGTATTAAAACCAACTCCATTATCTTTAATGAGCAAAAATACGTGTTTCTTATGTATCGTAAATGTTATCATTACCTTATTGGCATTTGCATATTTTTTACAATTTTCAAGACTTTCTCGTACGCTTAAATACAATAACCTATTAATAGCATTATTTAATTCTTCCCAGTTATATTCTTGTAGCCCCGTAACACTTATTCTAAAATCAAGTTCAAAGTAATCACTTACTAAATTAATTATCTGATCCTTAAATGACACTTTATTAAAGCTGACACTACTTAATTGATGTGATAAATTTCTAATGTTTTCTTTAACGGCATCTAATTTTTTAGCTTCTTCTAATAAATTAGATTTTTTAAATTTTTGATGTAATAAACTTAAGTCACCTGCAACTTCATCATGTAACGATTTTGCAATTTGTTGTCGTTCATCTTCTCTAGCGGTTATTCTTTCTAATTGTGCTTGATATAACAGTTTTCTTTTTCTATAAAAATAAAATAAAATACTACTAATAAATAATAATAAACCACTCGCAGCAATTAATCTACCAATAGTTTGTTGTTGCTTATGATAGATTATTTCTAATTGTTTACTTTTATTTTCTGTTTTTAAAACCGTATTTTCTTTTTCTTTTTTATCAGTTTCATACCTAATTTTAGCAAATTGATTTTTTAATCGGCGTTCTTTTTCAAATAAACTGTCGTTAAGTTGTATGTATTCTTCTAAATGTTTTTTAGCTTTTTGCCCTTTATTAAGGTCTGATAAAAGTTTTAAACATTCTAAAACTATTTTATTATTTCTTGTTTTTCTAGCTAATTTTAAACCAATATTTGCATGCTTTTCTGCTAGTGTATAGTTTTTGTTTTTTATATATGCTTCTGTTAAAAAAGCGTGAGAAAAACTTTCTGCGTATGAGTTTTTAAGTTTTTTTCGACCTTCTAAAACTATTTTATAACCTTCTATTGCTTTTTTTGTATCGCCTTGTAGAAAATAAATTGAAGATAAGTTACCTAAAAAAGATTGATAATTTTTAGGATATTTTATTTCTAAACTATCTGTATCTAAACCTTCTTGAAATAAAGAAATTGCTTTTTCATAATTACCTTCATCTTTATAAGTCATCCCTATATTATTCAGAAGGTTTAAATAATTTTTTTCTCTTTTGTGTTTTATCTTATTGAATTTAACAATATTCTGTGCTTTATGATAATAGGTTCTAGCTTCTTTTGATCTTTTTAGACTCGCTAAAGCATTTCCCATAGTTTGATATAAAGAAATTAAAACTCGATATTTTTTTAAAGGTTCTACATATTTTAAACCTTCAACTGTAGTTATTTCACAACCCAAAAAATCTAACTCTTTTACCTGAAGAATTGCCATAGATAAAAGCCTTCTGCCTATTTCGGCAGAATCTTTTAAAGCGACAGATATATTTTTTGATTTATGATAATAGTAAAAAGTACTATCTAAATTGTTTTTTATTTTGTTGTTCAAAGCAGCAAAATGATACGCTTTAGCCAAAGAAAAAGAATCTTTTTTTACAGAATAGTGTTTTAGTAATTTGTTCTTTGAAAATGTTATTCCTAAGGTATCTTTACTAAAATAACTTTGTTTACCATACGCAATACTTGTTTGCTTTAAAAGAGAGTCCTTCTTTAAATCATTTGAAAGTATAACTGCTTTTTTGAGATATGATAATTTATGTACTCCTTTTGCATTGTTTAAATAAAAGTAAATAGAATCTTTTTGCTCTTGAGAATAAACAAAAAATGTAGTAAGTAGTAAGGAAAAAATAAGAATTTTTTTCATAAGATGAAAAAGGTATCTATTTGTGTTAATAAGGTGAAATATATTTTTTCTTAAAAAAACTAAGACATTTTCTGAAATAAATCCCAAATTACAATACCTGTTGTAACCGATATGTTTAAAGAATGCTTCGTTCCTAATTGTGGAATTTCAATACAAAAATCAGCCGCAGAAACCACTTCTTGTTGCACACCTTTTACTTCATTTCCCATAACAACCGCATATTTTTGGTTTGCTTTTGGAATAAATTCATTTAACATCGTGCTATTTTCAGCTTGTTCTATGGCTAAAATAGTAACGTTATCTTTTTTAAGCTTTTCAACTAACTCAATAGTATTTTCAATATGTTCCCAAGCAACAGATTCGGTAGCTCCTAAAGCAGTTTTATGAATTTCTTTATTAGGAGGAGTTGCAGTAATTCCACACAAATATATTTTTTCAATTAAAAAAGCATCCGAAGTTCTAAAAACCGACCCCACATTATTTAAACTTCTGATGTTGTCTAAGATTACAATAATGGGCGTTTTTTCGGTTTCTTTAAACTCATTAACTGTAATTCTACCTAATTCACTATTTTTTAGTTTTCTCATAAAAAATGTTCACTTTAAAATCGAATATTTATCTTCGCAAAACTAATTTAAAAAAACTAAAAAATTGGCAAAAACAAAGGCAAAAAAGGTAACTCCATTAATGCAACAATACAACGGAATTAAAACCAAATATCCCGATGCAATGTTGCTTTTTAGAGTCGGAGATTTTTATGAAACCTTTGGCGAAGATGCCGTAAAAGCATCCAGTGTTTTAGGAATTGTTTTAACAAAAAGAAGTGCAGGTAGTGCTAGTGAAATCGCTTTGGCTGGTTTTCCGCATCATTCGTTAAATACATATTTACCTAAATTAGTAAAATCGGGTTTAAGGGTTGCAATTTGCGATCAGTTAGAAGATCCGAAAATGACTAAAAGTATTGTAAAACGAGGCGTTACCGAATTGGTAACCCCTGGTGTTGCTTTAAACGATGAAGTTTTACAATCGAAATCAAATAATTTTTTAGCTGCCGTACATTTCGGTAAAAAATTAATCGGAATTTCTTTTTTAGATGTTTCTACAGGCGAATTTTTAATTGCCCAAGGAAACGAAGAATATATTGATAAATTATTACAAAATTTTTCTCCTAGTGAAGTTTTAGTTGAAAAAAAATACAAACAACAATTTTCAGAATTGTTTACAAATCGTTTTCATACTTTTTATTTAGAAGATTGGGTTTTTCAAAAGGAATATGGAAATGAATTATTAAGTACTCATTTTAAAGTTAAAAATTTAAAAGGTTTTGGTGTTGAATCCCTAGAACAAGGGATTGTTGCTGGTGGTGCAGTAATGTATTATTTATCAGAAACACAACATAATAAAATTGAACACATACAATCTATCAGTAGAATTGCTGAAGATAATTATGTTTGGATGGACAGGTTTACCGTTAAAAATTTAGAATTATACGGCGGAAATTCGTTAAATTCAGTGTCTTTATTAAATGTTATTGATAAAACAATTTCGCCTATGGGCGGAAGATTATTAAAACGTTGGTTGGCTTTGCCGTTAAAAGATTTGACACAAATACAAGAACGTCATGAGTTGGTCGCTTTTTTAATTGATAATGAATCTTTTTTTGAAACGGTAACCTATCAATTAAAGCAAATTTCTGATATAGAGCGATTAATTTCAAAAGTTGCCACAGGAAAAGTATCGCCAAGAGAAGTTGTTTTATTGAAAAATTCATTAAAAGCTATTCTTCCGATAAAAGCATCAGCAGAAAAAAGCCGCAATAAAACGGTTAAAGAAATAGGAAAAAAATTACACGATTGTGAAATTTTAATTACTAAAATTGTTCAAACTATTTTTGAAGATGCACCTGTAAATATCAATAAAGGAAATGCTATTGCAAGCGGTGTTTCTGATGAATTAGATGAACTTCGTAGTATTTCTAATTCAGGAAAAGAATATTTAGAAATGATGTTGGCTCGTGAAACCGAAAGAACGGGAATTACAAGTTTAAAAATTGCTTTCAATAATGTTTTTGGATATTATATTGAAGTTAGAAACACGCATAAAGATAAAGTTCCTGAAGAATGGATTCGTAAGCAAACCCTTGTAAATGCTGAACGATATATTACTGAAGAATTAAAAGAATACGAAACTAAAATTTTAGGAGCAGAAGATAAAATTCAGCAAATAGAAGCGGATATTTTTTCAAAATTAGTACAGTTTATTATTGATTTTGTACAACCTGTTCAGCAAAATGCTCAAAATATTGCTAAAATAGATGTGTTATTATCATTTGCCAAATTGGCTATGGACAACGAATATGTGCGTCCAGAAATGGATAATAGTACGGATATTGATATTAAAAATGGGCGTCATCCTGTAATAGAAAAACAACTTCCAATTGGCGAAGAATATATTGCAAATGATGTTGTTTTAAATCGTGATACGCAACAAATAATTATGATTACCGGACCAAATATGTCGGGTAAATCGGCAATTTTACGCCAAACGGCTTTAATCGTTTTATTAGCTCAAATGGGAAGTTATATTCCTGCACAAAGTGCCAGAATTGGTATGGTAGATAAAATTTTTACCAGAGTAGGAGCAAGCGATAATATTTCGATGGGAGAATCTACTTTTATGGTAGAAATGAATGAAACAGCATCAATTTTAAATAATATATCAGAACGTAGTTTGGTTTTATTAGATGAAATTGGGCGTGGAACTTCTACTTATGATGGAATTTCAATTGCTTGGGCTATTGCCGAATATTTACACGAACATCCATCAAAAGGAAAAACATTATTTGCTACGCATTATCATGAATTAAATGAAATGACAAGCACTTTTAAACGTATTAAAAACTTTAATGTATCCGTAAAAGAATTAAAAGATAGTATCATCTTTTTACGAAAATTAGTAGAAGGTGGAAGTAATCATAGTTTTGGAATTCATGTAGCAAAATTAGCAGGAATGCCAAAATTAGTGATTACAAAAGCACAAAAAATTCTAAAACAATTAGAAGCAAATAACACTCATAAAGAAGTAAAAGAGGTTTTAAAAGATTCGCAAAAAGAAGAGATGCAAATGAGCTTCTTTCAATTAGATGACCCTTTATTAGAAAATGTTAGAGATGAAATTTTAGCCACTAATATTGATACACTTACGCCAATTGAAGCTTTAATGAAGTTGAACGAAATTAAGCGAATGCTTATTAAAAAATAAACTTTGTTAAATGATACAAGACATTAGTTTTAAACGAATAAATAAATTGGCTTTTCCTGCTTTAATTGCAGGAGTTGCCGAACCTTTATTATCAACAACCGATTTAGCTATCGTAGGAAATATCAATCATAATGCCACCGAAAGTATTGCCGCTATTGGAATTGTAGGTGCTTTTTTATCGATGCTAATTTGGGTTTTTGGGCAGGCTCGTAGTAGTATTTCGTCAATTATTTCGCAATATATAGGTGCTGATAAATTATCCGAAGTAAAAAATTTACCTGCTCAAGCTATCGCTATTATCTTAGTAACAAGTTTGGTTATTTTAGGAATTACATATCCGTTTGCTAAAGAAATATTTCAATTTTACAATGCTTCTGATAGTATTTTAGATTATGCGATTGAATATTATAAAATACGGGTTTTTGGTTTTCCGTTTACATTATTTGTAATCGCTGTTTTTGGTACGTTTCGAGGCTTACAAAACACGATGTATCCGATGCTAATTGCTATAATTGGTACAATTGTAAACATTGTATTAGATGTTATTTTTGTTTACGGAATTGAAGGATATATTCCTGCAATGAATATTACAGGAGCTGCTTATGCAAGTGTAATTGCACAAATAGTTATGGCGCTTGTTTCCGTGTATTTATTGTTAACTAAAACAGAAATATCTTTAAAATTTGAGCTTCCTTTTAATAAAGAAATTCCGAAGTTTATCAATATGATGTTAAACTTATTTGTTAGAACTATTGCTTTAAATCTTGCTTTATATTTTGCTACTTCTTATGCCGTTTCTTACGGAAAAGAATACATTGCAGCCTATACAATCGGTTTTAATATATGGCTAATGGGCGCTTTTATGATTGATGGATATTCATCGGCAGGAAATATTTTATCAGGAAAATTATTAGGAGCAAAAGCTTATTCATCATTACTTAAATTAGGAAATAATTTACTTCTTTATGGATTTGTCTTTGGTGTTTTTTTAGCAATTATTGGATTTGTTTTTTATGATTTTATAGGAAGAATTTTTACACAAGAACAAGCCGTATTAGAACATTTTTATAATACTTTTTGGATTATTTTAATAATGCAACCTATTTGTGCTATCGCTTTTATTTATGATGGAATGTTTAAAGGAATGGGCGAAATGAAGTATTTAAGAAATTTATTATTGATATCAACAGCAGTTATTTTTATTCCTGTTTTATTATTTTTTGATTCCTTAGATTATAAATTACATGCCATTTGGATTGCTTTTTATGCATGGATAATTGCACGTGCACTTCCTTTAATTCTTAAATTTAGAAATACTTTTTTATCACACTCTCAAAATGATTAAATTTGAGAATAAAACATTAAGCATGACAACAACAAGAGAAAACGGAAGTTTATATACTCATATTGATAAAAAAATTGCAACTATTGAATTTGGACATCCTGGAAGTAATTCTTTTCCAAGTGAATTATTAGCACGTTTAGCGAATGAATTTAATACTTTATCAAATAATGATGACGTTGCAATTATCATTTTAAAATCCGAAGGAAATAAAGCTTTTTGTGCGGGTGCTTCTTTTGATGAATTGGTTGCTATTGATAGTTTAGAGTCTGGTAAACAATTTTTCTCAGGATTTGCCAATGTAATAAATGCGATGCGTTGTTGTTCAAAATTAATTATTGGACGTGTACAAGGTAAAACCGTTGGCGGTGGAGTTGGTTTAGCTTCAGCTTGTGACTATGTTTTTGCTACCGAAAGTGCTAGTATTAAATTATCAGAATTAAGTATCGGAATTGGTCCTTTTGTTATTGCTCCTGCGGTTACTCGTAAAATTAATGTAAGCGGTTTAGCCGAATTAACTTTAGATGCTACTAGTTGGAAAAATGCATATTGGGCAAAAGAAAAAGGGTTATACGCTCGTGTTTTTGAATCGATAGAAGATTTAGATAAAGAAGTTGAAATTTTTACTGAAAAATTAGCATTTTATAATTATGAAGCTTTATCAGAAATGAAAAAAACCTTGTGGATTGGTACAGAACATTGGCAAGAATTATTAATAGAAAATGCCGAAATATCAGGAAAGTTGGTTTTATCAGAAGCGACTAAAAAAGCATTATCAAAATTTAAAAAATAAAAAATGTTCTTATTTCAAGAGATAAAAAATATTCAAAATAAAACAACAGGACAGGAAATTGCAAGGTGGATACTTGAGAATCAAATAGTGTTTTTACTAGTAGGAGTATTGTTTTCAGTAGGTTTCGTATGGATATTAACAAAAGTTGCAAAACAAATTCGTACTTTCGGCAAATAAAAAATAAAATTATGGGTGGAGATTATTTATTTGCCATTTTAGCAGCAGGAGTAGCAATCGTGTATTTTTACAATAAATACAGAGCAAACAAAAAATTTAAGAGATAGTGAATAATATAAGAATTACAAAACAGTTTACTTTTGAAACAGGGCGTACGTTGTATGGTTATGATGGAAAATGTAAAAATGTACACGGACATAGTTATAAGCTTTTTGTAACCGTAACAGGTCAGCCAATTATGGATACGACCAATGTGAAATTTGGTATGGTCATCGATTTTGGCGATTTAAAGAAAATTGTTAAAGAAGAAATTGTTGATATTTTTGATCACGCAACCGTGTTTAATCAAAATACGCCACGTGTTGAATTAGCAAAAGAGTTAAAAGATAGAGGACATCATGTTATTTTGGTAGATTATCAACCAACAAGCGAAATGATGGCAATTGATTTTGCTAAAAAAATTAAAGATAGACTTCCTGAAAATATTAAACTTCACGGAATAAAATTACAAGAAACCGATACTAGTTTTGCAGAGTGGATTGCAAGTGATAATGAATAAAGGTTAATTTGAAGTAAAAAAATGGATATAGTTTTATAAAACTATATCCATTTTTTTTGATTAAAAATTTATTTAAAAATTGAAAGTACTTATTTTTGTAAAACTTTCAATATTAGTTGTGTTTAGTTCATATTGATCAATACTATTTTCAGAAATAATAAATGCATGGTTATTTCTTATGATAATATCCATGGCATTTTTTGTAGGAATTTCATTAATATATTTTGAATCTTTAGGATTTGAAATATCAAAAATTTTAACTGAATCATCACAAACTAATAAGTAATTATCGCCATATAAACTTAATCCTTTAGGTTGAGTTAAACCTCTATTGTTTAATAAAATTGGATTTTTTATATCGGTAATATCATAGGTTTTTAATTCGTTTACCATACCCTGACAATTCGTGTTCGTATGTAAAGTTACATAAGCATTTGTGCCATTTGCAACCACAGGATCACAGGAAGTAAAATGATTAGATTGCGCTAATTTTTCAGGTAATTCTTTGTTTGTAATATCATAAATAAACATCGCATTTTGTGAACCGATGAATAAATAATTATCAAAACTAAATAAAGTTTCAATATTAAAGCCAACTTCAATAGTGTTTACTTTTACAGGATTTTTAGTATCTGAAATATTAAAAACAGTCAGTTTAAAAAAATCAACAGTGTATAAATAATTATCTTTTAAAATAAAAGTAGCTAAAGAACCACCCATTCCATCTCCAGATTGATTACTAGAATTATCATTTGAATCTTGACTACAGGCAAAAATAAGAAGGCAAGTAATTAATAATATATATATCTTTTTCATAACCTTTATTTTTTTATCCAATTAACAATAATTTCTTCATTTTTAACATTACCATAAAAACCATCAGGAGATTCTAGTTTAGGAAAAACATTTTCTAATCTCTTATTGATGGTAAAAGTAGAAGCATCAATATTGATGCTTAATGAAACTAAATCTGTAGCTTGGTTTATAAAAAAAGTATTATTTCTGATACTAATATCAGTAGCACCTGGTATTTTTAAGAATTTCTTTTTTATAGGATTTGAAGAGTCTGAATTATCAAAAATATGAAAGCCTTTTCTTTTATCATTTATAAAAATATAATCGTCAAAAATATAAATTTTAGAAGATTCAGTCATTTCTATGTTATCTTGAAAAGCAATAGAAGCATTTAAATTGGTTCTTTCTATTGTAACAGGATCATAAGAAGATTGATACGGATCAGAAGTCGGTTCATTTTCGTAATAAAAACAACTGGATAAGTTAATACAAAATAGCAATACCATTATTTTTTTCATAATCAAGTTTTTGGACTTTAAAAATAATAAAAAACAACAACTATTTATAATTAATTTAAATAATAAATTATCTGTGTAAAAGCAAGTTATTTACCGTTAAATTCATTCATAGTATTTGCCATTCCTGCTGTAATAAAAGAGGTAACAGCATTTACTGAAGTAGGAATTCGTTCAATCATTTCGCTTTCTTCGTATTTGCTCCATTGTCCTAAAACATAATCTACTTGACGACCTTTTCCATAATCAGCGCCAACACCAAAACGAAAACGAGGATATGCTCCTGTATTAAATTTTTCTTGAATATCTTTTAAACCATTATGACCACCAGAGCTTCCTTTTGGTTTGATACGAAGTTTACCGAAATCAATATTTAAATCATCGGTAATTATTAACAAGTTTTCAACTTGAATATTTTCTTGTTGCATCCAATACATAACCGCTTTTCCACTTAAATTCATGTAAGTACTCGGCTTTAAAACGATGACTGTTTTTCCTTTGATTTTAAGTCTGGCAATGTCACCTAATTTTTCAGTTTCAAAACTAGCATCGTTTTCTTTAACAAAAGCATCTACTATTTTAAACCCTATATTATGACGTGTATTGTGGTATTGTTCACCAATATTACCTAAACCTACGATTAAAAACTTCTTCATCGGATTGTTTGACTGTATTTGTTAATTTTATTTTATAAATCATTTTTATTCTTTTAAAAAAGCTTAAAAACGATATTTCAAAAATAAAAAAAAGCGCTACACAATGGTAACGCTTTTTCTTTTATTGTATAATAGTTTTTTTAAGCTTCTGCTTCAGCATCTCCTTCAGCAGCAGCTTTTGCAGCATTACGAGACATACGAACTTGAGCAACTACAGTGTTATCTGGGTGTAATAAAGAATACTTATCGTTTCTTAATTCAGTAACATATAATTTATTACCAATAGCTAATTCAGTAATATCAGCTTCAATAAAGTCAGGTAAATTAGCAGGTAACGCTTTCACTTTTAATTTACGTAAGTTGTGACGTAAAGCCCCACCTAACATAATACCTTTTGCTACTCCTACTAAACGTACAGGAATATCCATAGTCAGTTCTTTTTCATCGAAGATTTGATAAAAATCTACGTGTAAAATAGCTTCAGTTACTGGGTGAAATTGGATATCTTGTAAAATAGCATTGTATTTTACACCATCTAATTCAATCGTAGCAGTAAATACATCAGGAGTAAATACTAAAGGCTTGAATACTTTTTCAGTTGCTGAAAAATGAACAAGCTCGTCTCCTCCGTATAATACGCAAGGAACCTTTCCAGCATTACGTAAGTCTTTAGTTGCTCTTTTACCTACGCTTTCTCTTTTTGATCCGTTGATTGTAATTGATTTCATTACTTTATTTTTATTTATTAAATTATTTACATTAAAAATTCATCACTAATTGATACGTTGTCATGTACTTTACGCATCACATCAGCAAATAAAGAGGCGCAATTTACCACTTTTATTTTAGACACACTCTTTTTTAACGGAATTGTATTTGAAACAATTAATTCTGTTAGTTTAGAATTCTGAATTCTTTCATAAGCTTCACCAGAAAGAATAGGGTGTGTACAAATAGCACGTACACTAATAGCTCCTCTTTCTATCATTAAATCGGCAGCTTTGGCAAGTGTTCCTCCTGTATCAATCATGTCATCTACAAGGATTACATTTTTACCTTTTACATCACCAATTAACTCCATGTGAGAAATCACATTTGCTTTTTGACGTTGTTTGTAACAAATTACTACATCACTTTCTAAAAATTTAGAATAAGCATATGCTCTTTTAGAACCACCCATATCAGGTGATGCAATAGTAAGGTTGTCTAAGTTTAAGCTTTTTACATATGGAAGGAAAATAGTAGAACCGAATAAGTGATCTACTGGTTTTTCGAAAAAACCTTGAATTTGATCAGCATGTAAATCCATTGTCATAATTCTAGTAGCTCCTGCTGATTCTAGTAATTTAGCAACTAATTTAGCACCAATAGCCACACGAGGCTTGTCTTTCCTGTCCTGACGAGCCCATCCAAAATAAGGCATAACAGCTGTAATATGTCTTGCTGAAGCACGTTTAGCAGCGTCACACATTAATAGCATTTCCATTAAATTATCTGCTGAAGGAAAAGTAGATCCGATAAGAAATATTCTTCTTCCTCTAATAGATTCTTCAAATGCTGGTTGAAATTCACCATCACTAAAATGAGTTGTTATTACATTCCCTAGTTCTATTCCGTATTCTTTAGCAATTTCTTTAGCAAGTTCAATACTTTGAGAACATTGCAAAAATTTTTGGACTTAATTGATCTATAGGCATTTACAAGGTTTTGTTAAAAGTTAATGTTGTTGTTGCCGCAAAAGTAAAACTATTTTGAGAGTTTAAAACTTATTTTAACTGAATTTAATTAATTTTTTTAATAGATTTGTAACTTCAATAATGCTCGAGTGGCGGAATTGGTAGACGCGCTGGATTCAAAATCCAGTTCTTTCGAGAGTGCGGGTTCGATTCCCGCCTCGAGTACGCATTAAAGCCTTAACTTTTATAGTTGAGGCTTTTTATTTATACTGTATTTTTAACAGGTTTTATTTTTAATAATTTAAAATATTGTAACAATTTTTGTACAGTTAAAACAGATATCCTTGTATTTTTTAAATACAAGGAGTGTAATATCTAATTTTTTAAGTTATTTTTAATTGTTTCCAAGTTTTAGTACATCTAGCACATTATTATATCTTGGAGCGAAAAAAAATCTTCTAGTATTGTTTTAATAGGTTTTTTTTCTGAAGTAATAGTTTTTCTTATTTCTTTAGCATCAGAAGTATTTTGTAATACTTTGTACTTATAAATATCTTGGTATGACTCTATATATGCTATAAAATCATTATCAAAATTATAACTCTTTAAATCAATTTCATTATAATTCATTGTCTAAGTCTTTTTTATATCGATTTAATAAAGTCCTAGTAAGTGCTAAATTTGCTTTTTTAGAATCAACAGCTAAATAAATAAAATATTCACCACTAGGAGATAGGTTAATTATATGTATCTGATTTTTTAAGTTAAAATAAACATCTTTTATTTCTTCTTTTAATTCTAAAGCTTCAATAGCTTTACGTTTTGAATTAAGTATTTCTACATTATAAGCTGAAGCTAAAGCAGGATCAAAGTTAGGATTATTAGAGTCAGAGATAAGAGACTCACCAGAAGCCATTTCTGCAATACTAATAGCTATATATCCAGGAATACCTTCTTTTACGTTTTCTACTAATTGGTCTAAAATTTTTTGCATTTTTTTATAGTTAATTGTTAAATTCTTTTTTCAAAATAAGGTCTAGTAAAGCAATGTTGACCTTCTTTTTAGATAAAAAACATAGTATATATTCTTGATGTTTAATCATAAGAATGTTTTCGCTGTCAGATTTTAATCTAATTTGCTTTAATTTAGTATTAAAAAATGTACTAAAAAAGTGATTACTCATATTAAAAATAGTTGTTTGAAATACAATCATTTTATCTTGTAAGTCACCTAAATCATTTTCTTTAGGATAAAAATCAACAACTTTTCCATCATCCTTTAAAAGGTAGATAGCATTTGATTTTGTTTCTATTAAAAGTTCTTGTAAATCCAATTTCTTTTGATTTGATGTTTTATATCAACCAAAATTAACGCTTAAAAAAGAATATTCTATTGAACAATAGTATTCAATTATTGAACAATAGAGTTTTTATAAAATGTGTTGTGTTTTATTATATAATATTTAAAAGAATAATAATTGATTTTTTTATATCACATCTAATAAAATAAGATTTAAATTATAGGGATATAAAGTGTCTTAAAAATTAAAAATCATTTATTTTCACCTATGTATTTCTTTTTTAGTTACTTATGTTTGTTTGTTTGTTTTTTTGAAAATAAATCAATATCAAAAAAAATAAAAGCATAGTTTCGCAATAAAAAGTATCATGAATAATTTGTTTTTTAATAAGTATATTCTTTTGTTAATCTTATTGTTTTCACTTTTTATTTTGGTTTTTGTAACAAAAAAAATCACCAAAATTTACGTGATTAAAAACTCAATAGAACCACATAGAAGAAAGTTAATACTCAATCTTTTTTATTTAGTTTATTATGTTGTTTTTTTCTTTTTATTACTTTTAACTTTAGGAATAGAATTAAAACAAATAGGTGTTTTTGCATCTTCTATTTTGGCGGTACTAGGTGTTGGGTTTTTTGCACAATGGTCTATGTTATCAAATTTAACAGCTAGTGTTATTTTATTTTTTTATCATCCGATGAGAATAGGAGATACTATAAAAATCATAGATAAAGAATATGACTTTACAGGTGAGGTAAAAAATATTACAGGTTTTTACGTACTATTACATGTCGCTGAAGGAAATAGAAAAATAACAATACCAAATACTACTATTCTTTATAAAGGTATCGAGTTAATTGATGTACCAAAGTAATTTAGTATTATTTTAAATCCGAAGAAATCATTACATTTATAATATAACCTTACCATATATAAGGTATCAAAAAAAATAATAATTTTAAATTAAATAACTATGATAGCTACTTTTCATTTATCACTTCCTTGTTTAGATATAAAGGAAACAAAAAGGTTTTATTCTGAAGATTTAGGGCTTAGTTGTGGTAGAGAAACAAGTACTTGGTTAGATGTTAATTTATTTAACAATCAATTAACTTATGTTTTGGTTGATAAATTTAAGTTTGACTATCCTGACTATACGTTTGAAAAAGATGTTTTACCTTCTTTTCATTTTGGTGTTGTTTTAACAGCGGATGATTGGGAAAAAATGCATGATAGAATAAATTATTGGTCATCAGAAACAATAATAACAAAAACATTTTTAAAAGAAAAAAATGGTGAACATGTTTCTTTTTTTGTAAAAGACCCTAATGGCTATACCATCGAGTTTAAAACCTTTATCGAAGAAGATGAAATGTTTATGATGTAAGTAATATCATTTTTAATTAAAATAAATTTTTATAAACCATTATTAAATAATAATATCACATTGAACAATTTAAAAATAATAGGGAGCGAAGAGTGGTGTTCGTTTGATACTTTCAGTATCCCAGCTATAAAAGCAAGAGTAGATTCAGGAGCTAAAACATCATCAATACAAGCAAATAACATAACTTCTTTCTATAAAGGAACAGAAGAATGGGTACGTTTTGATGTAAATCCAATTCAAGAAAATAGAAGTATTAGTATTCGTTGTGAATCAAAAGTACATTCAAAACGTTCTATAAAAAGTTCTACAGGAATTTCTGAAGAACGACTTGTTATAAAAACACCAGTAACTTTAGGTAGTAATACTTTTGATATTGAGTTGACATTAGCAAATCGTGACTCAATGGAGTTTAGAATGTTGTTAGGACGTGAAGCTTTGGCTAATGGTTATTTAGTAAATCCGTCTGAAACTTATTTATTACCTGAATATACTCAAGCTGATCTAGACGAAAAATATGCTGCTTTTAAAAAAGAAATAACAGGTTTAAAAATTGCATTATTAGCTAGTAATTCAGGGTTGTTTAGTAATAAGCGTATTATGGAAGCTGGTCGTGCTAGAGGTCATGAAATGGTCTTTTTAAATGTGCAACAAGCTTACGTGAAATTTGATGCAAAAGAGCCTCAAATACGTTATCGTGGTGGAAATGTTATTGATGCATTCGATGCTATTATCCCTAGAATAAAACCATCTGTAACTTTTTATGCATGTGCTTTAATACGTCAGTTTGATGCTATGGGTACGTATTGTTTAAATTCTGCCGATGCTATTAATCAATCAAGAGATAAATTATTAGCTACACAATTATTTGCTAAAAATGATATACAAGTTCCTATAACAGGTTTTGCTAATTCTCCTTTAGATACTAAAGATCTTATAAAAATGGTAAACGGAGCACCGTTAATCATTAAGTTATTAGAAAGTACACAAGGTAAAGGAGTAGTTTTAGCAGAAACGACTAAGGCTGCAGAAAGTGTTATTAATGCTTTTAAAAGTGTTAAAACCAATATTCTTGTGCAAGAGTTTATAAAAGAAGCAAACGGACAAGATTTACGTTGTTTTGTAGTAAACGGAAAAGTAGTAGCATCAATGCAAAGACAAGCTGAAAAAGGTGAGTTTAGAGCAAACATACATCAAGGTGGTTCTGCTTCTAAAGTTAGAATTACTTCAGAAGAACGAAAGTTAGCTATTAAAGCTGCAAAAGTGTTAGATTTACCTGTCGCAGGTGTTGATATTATACGTTCTAATAAAGGTCCTTTATTATTAGAGGTTAATTCATCTCCAGGTTTAGAAGGTATTGAAGCCGCAACTGGTTTAGATATTGCTAATATTATGATTGAAGCAATTGAAAAGAAGTTAAAATTCAAAAAATAAACAGATATTCAAAATATATCATTTCAAAAAAGGCATCTATTTTTAATAAAATGGATGCTTTTTAATTATAAGATTATTAAAATATTGATTTTTCAGTAGCAATTTCCCGCTTTCCGCACTCGCTTTTTTTGTTTTTTCGAAAAGAAAAACAAAAAAGAGCTCAAACAAATGCTTCAATCGGGGCTAGGCATTCGTACAAAATTATTATAATTCCTTATTTTATTGATTATTTAGAGTTTTTTAAAAACAAGATTCCCGTCACGCTGAATTTATTTCAGCATCGCATAAAGCGAAGAACTACGGCAAATCAGGATTTCAAAAAAAAAATAAACCAGCTGTAAACCGAATAAAACAGTTGTTTTAAATTCAAATAATTAAAAAGAACAAAAAAATATTTAAATTAAGGTATTGAAAAACAATTAATTAAAAAATACTTTAAGAATAAATAAAAAAAGTCACTTGCTGTTCCAATAAAAGGACGTAGATTTGCAACCGCTAACGGAAAAACGCAAGTTTAAAAGTTAACAAGGTTCATTAATATATTAGTAAGTATCACATTAATAAAATGTAAAAAATAAGTTAAGTTTAACTTGTTTAGAACAAATAAAAGAATGTATATTTGCAACCGCTTTAAGAAATTAAAGCGATAAAGAAATTTGGGATGGCTGTAAAAAGTCAGTTAGTTCGATTCTAACATTTCTACAAAAAATGATAAGTGTAACTTATCTCTGGTTTTTTTTTAAAAAGAAAACTAGGTTCATTGAAAATATTGAAATTGACAGCGTAAATAAGAGTAGAATAACCACGTTCTATTAATTTAGAACAAATTCTTTTGAAACTTATTCATTAATATTATTTAAAATATACAATGAAGAGTTTGATCCTGGCTCAGGATGAACGCTAGCGGCAGGCTTAACACATGCAAGTCGAGGGGTAACAGGTAGCTTGCTATGCTGACGACCGGCGAACGGGTGCGTAACGCGTATAGAATCTGCCTTGTACAGGAGGATAGCCTTTAGAAATGAAGATTAACACTCCATAATGTGTAGAAGAGGCATCTCTTTTGCATTAAACATTTATGGGTACAAGATGACTATGCGTCCTATTAGCTAGATGGTAAGGTAATGGCTTACCATGGCAACGATAGGTAGGGGGTCTGAGAGGATTATCCCCCACACTGGTACTGAGACACGGACCAGACTCCTACGGGAGGCAGCAGTGAGGAATATTGGTCAATGGAGGCAACTCTGAACCAGCCACGCCGCGTGCAGGATGACTGCCCTATGGGTTGTAAACTGCTTTTATACAGGAAGAAACCGATCTACGTGTAGATCCTTGACGGTACTGTAAGAATAAGGACCGGCTAACTCCGTGCCAGCAGCCGCGGTAATACGGAGGGTCCGAGCGTTATCCGGAATCATTGGGTTTAAAGGGTCCGCAGGCGGTCAATTAAGTCAGAGGTGAAATCCCATCGCTCAACGATGGAACTGCCTTTGATACTGATTGACTTGAGTTATATGGAAGTAGATAGAATAAGTAGTGTAGCGGTGAAATGCATAGATATTACTTAGAATACCGATTGCGAAGGCAGTCTACTACGTATATACTGACGCTGAGGGACGAAAGCGTGGGGAGCGAACAGGATTAGATACCCTGGTAGTCCACGCCGTAAACGATGGATACTAGTTGTTGGACTTCGGTTCAGTGACTAAGCGAAAGTGATAAGTATCCCACCTGGGGAGTACGGTCGCAAGACTGAAACTCAAAGGAATTGACGGGGGCCCGCACAAGCGGTGGAGCACGTGGTTTAATTCGATGATACGCGAGGAACCTTACCAGGGCTTAAATGTGGTCTGACAGCTTTAGAGATAGAGTTTTCTTCGGACAGATCACAAGGTGCTGCATGGTTGTCGTCAGCTCGTGCCGTGAGGTGTCAGGTTAAGTCCTATAACGAGCGCAACCCCTATTTTTAGTTGCTAACAGGTTAAGCTGAGGACTCTAGAGAGACTGCCGGTGCAAACCGTGAGGAAGGTGGGGATGACGTCAAATCATCACGGCCCTTACGTCCTGGGCTACACACGTGCTACAATGGTATGGACAATGAGCAGCCACTGGGCGACCAGGAGCGAATCTATAAACCATATCACAGTTCGGATCGGAGTCTGCAACTCGACTCCGTGAAGCTGGAATCGCTAGTAATCGGATATCAGCCATGATCCGGTGAATACGTTCCCGGGCCTTGTACACACCGCCCGTCAAGCCATGGAAGCTGGGGGTGCCTGAAGTTCGTTACCGCAAGGAGCGACCTAGGGTAAAACTGGTAACTAGGGCTAAGTCGTAACAAGGTAGCCGTACCGGAAGGTGCGGCTGGAACACCTCCTTTCTAGAGAAAGATGGTGAGTTACAAAAGGGAAGTTTTACTCTTTGCTGTTAATTTTAAAAAACACTAATAACAAGCTATTATAGTCTCATAGCTCAGCTGGTTAGAGCGCTACACTGATAATGTAGAGGTCGGCAGTTCGAGTCTGCCTGAGACTACAAAAAGCAAGTTGTTAGAAAGGAAATTCTGGAAACTAGAGGGTTCTAAATTCGTAATTCTGAATTCATAATTCTGAATTTCAAATGGGGGATTAGCTCAGTTGGCTAGAGCGCTTGCCTTGCACGCAAGAGGTCATCGGTTCGACTCCGATATTCTCCACAACGGCATAAAGTTGTTCACAAAAAGTTTAAATACTTGTCAGTGGCGACTCGCCACAAGTTCATTGACATATTGGTAAAATGATATCGTAAAGAAATCAAGATAGAGAAGTTAATCTTCGGATTAACAACAATATTTTTATAAAAATAAATAATTATAAAGAGCTCGTTCTAAACATTTATGTTTAGAGCAAAAAGTACAATAAGCTAAATAAGGGCGTATGGCGGATGCCTAGGCTTTCAGAGGCGATGAAGGACGCGATAAGCTGCGATAAGCTACGGGGAGGGGCACATACCTTATAATCCGTAGATTTCCGAATGGGGCAACCCGGTATGTTGAAGACATATCACCCGCAAGGGGGCAAACCCGGTGAACTGAAACATCTAAGTAACCGGAGGAAGAGAAAACAATAGTGATTCCGTTAGTAGTGGCGAGCGAACGCGGATTAGCCCAAACCAATACTGTTACGGCAGTGTTGGGGTTGTAGGGCTGCGACATTAGAATCTAAGAGAACTAGAATTGTCTGGAAAGACAAACCAAAGATAGTGATAGTCTAGTATAGGTAATCGAAGAAGATATAGCAGTACCCTGAGTAGTGCGGGACACGAGTAATCCTGTATGAATCCACCGGGACCATCCGGTAAGGCTAAATACTCCTGAAAGACCGATAGTGAACTAGTACCGTGAGGGAAAGGTGAAAAGAACCCTAAGTAAGGGAGTGAAATAGAACCTGAAACCGTACGCCTACAAGCGGTCGGAGCACATTAACTGTGTGACGGCGTGCCTTTTGCATAATGAGCCTACGAGTTACTGTTACTAGCAAGGTTAAGGATTTAAGGTCCGGAGCCGAAGCGAAAGCGAGTCTGAATAGGGCGACCATAGTTAGTAGTAGTAGACGCGAAACCGAGTGATCTACCCATGGGCAGGTTGAAGCTGTAGTAACATACAGTGGAGGACCGAACCAGTTGACGTTGAAAAGTCTTTGGATGACCTGTGGGTAGGGGTGAAAGGCCAATCAAACTCGGAAATAGCTCGTACTCCCCGAAATGCATTTAGGTGCAGCGTTGAGCGAAAGTTTTATAGAGGTAGAGCTACTGATTGGATGCGGGGGCTTCACCGCCTACCAATTCCTGACAAACTCCGAATGCTATAAAATGTTACTCAGCAGTGAGGGCATGGGTGCTAAGGTCCATGTCCGAGAGGGAAAGAACCCAGACCATCAGCTAAGGTCCCCAAATATATGTTAAGTTGAACTAACGAGGTGAAACTGCTTAGACAGCTAGGATGTTGGCTTGGAAGCAGCCATTCATTTAAAGAGTGCGTAACAGCTCACTAGTCGAGCGGTTTTGCATGGATAATAATCGGGCATAAACATATTACCGAAGCTATGGATTTATACACAGTATAAGTGGTAGGGGAGCATTCTATTTGCGCCGAAGGTGTCCTGTAAGGAATGCTGGAGCGGATAGAAAAGAAAATGTAGGCATAAGTAACGATAAAGGGGGCGAGAAACCCCCTCACCGAAAGACTAAGGTTTCCTCAGCGATGCTAATCAGCTGAGGGTTAGTCGGGTCCTAAGGCGAATCCGAAGGGAGTAGTCGATGGATAACAGGTTAATATTCCTGTACTTCTTATAATTGCGATGGGGTGACGGAGTAATGAAAGCACCGCGAACTGACGGAATAGTTCGTTGAAACATGTAGCTATTAGAACAGTAGGCAAATCCGCTGATCTAGGTGAAATGTGATAGTACAACAAATCTTCGGATGCGTTGATAGTGTGCCTAAAGGCTTCCAAGAAAAACCTCTAAGCTTCAGATTATGAGAACCCGTACCGTAAACCGACACAGGTAGTTGGGATGAGAATTCTAAGGTGCTCGAGTGATTCACGGCTAAGGAACTAGGCAAAATCGACCCGTAACTTCGGGAGAAGGGTCGCCCATCTTCGGATGGGCCGCAGTGAAAAGGTCCAGGCGACTGTTTATCAAAAACACAGGGCTTTGCTAAATTGAAAGATGATGTATAAGGCCTGACACCTGCCCGGTGCTGGAAGGTTAAGTGGAGTTGTTAGCTTCGGCGAAGCAATGAAATGAAGCCCCAGTAAACGGCGGCCGTAACTATAACGGTCCTAAGGTAGCGAAATTCCTTGTCGGGTAAGTTCCGACCTGCACGAATGGTGCAACGATCTGGACACTGTCTCAGCCATGAGCTCGGTGAAATTGTAGTATCGGTGAAGATGCCGATTACCCGCAGCGGGACGAAAAGACCCCGTGAACCTTTACTATAGCTTCGTATTGGTTTTGGATAAGTAATGTGTAGGATAGGTGGGAGACTATGAAGCGGCGTCGCTAGGCGTTGTGGAGTTACCCTTGAAATACCACCCTTTGCTTATCTAGAATCTAACTCAGCAATGAGAACAGTGCGTGGTGGGTAGTTTGACTGGGGTGGTCGCCTCCAAAAGAGTAACGGAGGCTTCTAAAGGTTCCCTCAGCACGTTTGGTAACCGTGCGTAGAGTGCAATGGCATAAGGGAGCTTGACTGAGAGACATACAGGTCGATCAGGTACGAAAGTAGAGCATAGTGATCCGGTGGTTCCGCATGGAAGGGCCATCGCTCAAAGGATAAAAGGTACTCCGGGGATAACAGGCTGATCTCCCCCAAGAGCTCACATCGACGGGGGGGTTTGGCACCTCGATGTCGGCTCGTCACATCCTGGGGCTGGAGAAGGTCCCAAGGGTTGGGCTGTTCGCCCATTAAAGTGGCACGCGAGCTGGGTTCAGAACGTCGTGAGACAGTTCGGTCTCTATCTGCTGTGGGCGTTAGAAATTTGAGTGGATTTGACTTTAGTACGAGAGGACCGAGTTGAACTAACCTCTGGTGTATCTGTTGTTCCGCCAGGAGCATTGCAGAGTAGCTACGTTGGGAAGGGATAAGCGCTGAAAGCATATAAGCGCGAAACCCACCACAAGATGAGATTTCTTTAAAGGGTCGTGGAAGATTACCACGTTGATAGGATACAGGTGTAAAGGCAGTAATGTCATAGCCGAGTATTACTAATAACCCATAGGCTTATGTAGAAGTCTTGCGCTCGAAAGGGTGCAAGCACCAACTCTTTTGATTATTTACGATATAATTTTTACCAATATGTTAACTTATACAGTTGAAATATACTGAAACGATTTAAGGTGATTATCGCAATGGGGCTCACCTCTTTCCATCCCGAACAGAGAAGTTAAGCCCATTTGCGCCGATGGTACTGCCAATGGTGGGAGAGTAGGTCGTTGCCTTTCTTTGAAACCTCAATCTTTATAGATTGAGGTTTTTTTTGCGCTAAATCGAAATAAAAGAGTTTTTGTAAACTGAAATATAAGAGGTAGCATCGCTAAATTAGATAGTAAACCTAGCCTTCACAGGTTTTTAAAACCTGTGAAGGCTTTTTATATACCTAAGAAGTATTATATCCGAAGGAAATAATGAGGATAGGAGGTTGAAATATTAGATAAATCTCATAAAAAAGGATTTATTTATCTTTTAAAATAAGAATATTGAGCAGCAATTTCCCGCTTTCCGCACTCGCTTTTTTTGTTTTTTCGAAAAGAAAAACAAAAAAGAGCTCAAACAGATGCTTCAATCGGGGCTAGGCATTCGTACAGAACTATTATAATTCCGTATTTTATTGATTATTTAGAGCTTTTTAGAAGATTTTTCAAAAATAAAAAAGAAGTAAAATCAAAAGTAAATCAGTAAAATAGCCATTTTAAATTAAAATAATCAAAAAGTAATAAAAAAATAATACTTCAATTATTTGAAAATCAGATATTAATAAAATACTTTAAGAATAAATAAAAAAAGTCACTTGCTGTTCCAATAAAAGGACGTAGATTTGCAACCGCTAACGGAAAAACGCAAGTTTAAAAGTTAACAAGGTTCATTAATATATTAGTAAGTATCACATTAATAAAATGTAAAAAATAAGTTAAGTTTAACTTGTTTAGAACAAATAAAAGAATGTATATTTGCAACCGCTTTAAGAAATTAAAGCGATAAAGAAATTTGGGATGGCTGTAAAAAGTCAGTTAGTTCGATTCTAACATTTCTACAAAAAATGATAAGTGTAACTTATCTCTGGTTTTTTTTTAAAAAGAAAACTAGGTTCATTGAAAATATTGAAATTGACAGCGTAAATAAGAGTAGAATAACCACGTTCTATTAATTTAGAACAAATTCTTTTGAAACTTATTCATTAATATTATTTAAAATATACAATGAAGAGTTTGATCCTGGCTCAGGATGAACGCTAGCGGCAGGCTTAACACATGCAAGTCGAGGGGTAACAGGTAGCTTGCTATGCTGACGACCGGCGAACGGGTGCGTAACGCGTATAGAATCTGCCTTGTACAGGAGGATAGCCTTTAGAAATGAAGATTAACACTCCATAATGTGTAGAAGAGGCATCTCTTTTGCATTAAACATTTATGGGTACAAGATGACTATGCGTCCTATTAGCTAGATGGTAAGGTAATGGCTTACCATGGCAACGATAGGTAGGGGGTCTGAGAGGATTATCCCCCACACTGGTACTGAGACACGGACCAGACTCCTACGGGAGGCAGCAGTGAGGAATATTGGTCAATGGAGGCAACTCTGAACCAGCCATGCCGCGTGCAGGATGACTGCCCTATGGGTTGTAAACTGCTTTTATACAGGAAGAAACCGATCTACGTGTAGATCCTTGACGGTACTGTAAGAATAAGGACCGGCTAACTCCGTGCCAGCAGCCGCGGTAATACGGAGGGTCCGAGCGTTATCCGGAATCATTGGGTTTAAAGGGTCCGCAGGCGGTCAATTAAGTCAGAGGTGAAATCCCATCGCTCAACGATGGAACTGCCTTTGATACTGATTGACTTGAGTTATATGGAAGTAGATAGAATAAGTAGTGTAGCGGTGAAATGCATAGATATTACTTAGAATACCGATTGCGAAGGCAGTCTACTACGTATATACTGACGCTGAGGGACGAAAGCGTGGGGAGCGAACAGGATTAGATACCCTGGTAGTCCACGCCGTAAACGATGGATACTAGTTGTTGGACTTCGGTTCAGTGACTAAGCGAAAGTGATAAGTATCCCACCTGGGGAGTACGGTCGCAAGACTGAAACTCAAAGGAATTGACGGGGGCCCGCACAAGCGGTGGAGCACGTGGTTTAATTCGATGATACGCGAGGAACCTTACCAGGGCTTAAATGTGGTCTGACAGCTTTAGAGATAGAGTTTTCTTCGGACAGATCACAAGGTGCTGCATGGTTGTCGTCAGCTCGTGCCGTGAGGTGTCAGGTTAAGTCCTATAACGAGCGCAACCCCTATTTTTAGTTGCTAACAGGTTAAGCTGAGGACTCTAGAGAGACTGCCGGTGCAAACCGTGAGGAAGGTGGGGATGACGTCAAATCATCACGGCCCTTACGTCCTGGGCTACACACGTGCTACAATGGTATGGACAATGAGCAGCCACTGGGCGACCAGGAGCGAATCTATAAACCATATCACAGTTCGGATCGGAGTCTGCAACTCGACTCCGTGAAGCTGGAATCGCTAGTAATCGGATATCAGCCATGATCCGGTGAATACGTTCCCGGGCCTTGTACACACCGCCCGTCAAGCCACGGAAGCTGGGGGTGCCTGAAGTTCGTTACCGCAAGGAGCGACCTAGGGTAAAACTGGTAACTAGGGCTAAGTCGTAACAAGGTAGCCGTACCGGAAGGTGCGGCTGGAACACCTCCTTTCTAGAGAAAGATGGTGAGTTACAAAAGGGAAATTTTACTCTTTGCTGTTAATTTTAAAAAACACTAATAACAAGCTATTATAGTCTCATAGCTCAGCTGGTTAGAGCGCTACACTGATAATGTAGAGGTCGGCAGTTCGAGTCTGCCTGAGACTACAAAAAGCAAGTTATTAGAAAGGAAATTCTGGAAACTAGAGGGTTCTAAATTCGTAATTCTGAATTCATAATTCTGAATTTCAAATGGGGGATTAGCTCAGTTGGCTAGAGCGCTTGCCTTGCACGCAAGAGGTCATCGGTTCGACTCCGATATTCTCCACAACGGCATAAAGTTGTTCACAAAAAGTTTAAATACTTGTCAGTGGCGACTCGCCACAAGTTCATTGACATATTGGTAAAATGATATCGTAAAGAAATCAAGATAGAGAAGTTAATCTTCGGATTAACAACAATATTTTTATAAAAATAAATAATTATAAAGAGCTCGTTCTAAACATTTATGTTTAGAGCAAAAAGTACAATAAGCTAAATAAGGGCGTATGGCGGATGCCTAGGCTTTCAGAGGCGATGAAGGACGCGATAAGCTGCGATAAGCTACGGGGAGGGGCACA
>NZ_CP115917.1:395000-535000 GCF_027941775.1 Tenacibaculum pacificus
GTTTTAGTGATTTTATAACTTGAGAAAAACCAATAATTTCATCTACTTTACCGTTTGAAGCTTTAAAAACACCTACTCTAGAAAATAAAGGGACAATGCTACCATTTTTATGAACTTTTTCAACTTCTAAAGTAAAGCTATATTCTTCTAAATTATCAGTTCTAGTACTCATAATTTTCAAAGCTTTATCGTTAAGTTCGTTTGAAAATTTAAAATGTCTAGGAGAAGTACAGCTTACAATTTTAAGCATTGTAATTTCATCATTTTTATAACCTAATAACTCTTCCCATCCGTAGGCATATAACATTTTTCCTTCTTTGAAAGAGTAAATGTAGGCTGCTTGCCCAACAAATTTAGGAATCGTTTTTTGATAGAATTGATATGCTTCAGATTCTTTATTTAGGGGGGTATCAGAAACACTTTCTTGTGTGTTCTTACCAATATTTAATTCTTGTTCTAAACTCATAAGTTATAAAAACTACGGAAAGACGCAGTTGTGTAAAAATTAGATTGAATGTATATTTGTGGCATACTTTAAGGCAGCTAAAAAAAAATACAGTGTTATAATTGTATCTATGAAAAGGAAAACGTTTAGTTATAGTCTTATAAAAAATATTAAAGTTTTTTGAAAAGGGTTTAAAAGGGGTAGCTTATGCTATCCCTTTTTTATTGCTATAAATATAAGTTAATAATTTTAAAGAAGTTTTTAAAATTTTAAAAAACAGGAAAAACACTGTTTTTTTTAAGGTGTTTTAAGCCTATTATTTAGTTCTCCTTTGGAGGTAAAATTTTAAAGTTAGTTTCTTTTAGTACTTTTTTATTCGCAATTCTTTTTTCAAAAGAAAGTAAAAGAGATGGTAATAATAATAAATTAGAAACCATTGCCAATAATAATGTAACTGAAACTAACCCCCCTAAAGCTATTGTTCCTCCAAAACTAGAAATTGTAAATACTAGAAAGCCGAAAAATAATACAATAGATGTGTAAAACATACTAACACCTGTTTCTTGAAGTGCTGCATAAACAGCTGGTTTAATTTTCCAATTATTGGCAAGTAATTCTTGACGATATTTAGCGAGAAAATGAATAGTGTCATCTACAGAAATACCAAAAGCAATACTAAATACTAAAATTGTAGATGGTTTTATAGGGATACCAAAAAAGCCCATTAAACCTGCTGTAATTAACAATGGAAGCATATTTGGTATTAATGATATAAAAATCATTTTATAAGAACGAAACATCCATGCCATAAAAATTGAAATCAATAAAATAGCTAGGGATAATGAAATTACTAAATTTTTAATTAAATAATTTGTTCCTTTTAAGAAAACTAAAGCTTTTCCTGTCATAGAAACAGTAAATTTCTTTTTAGGAAATTCTTTTTTTATAACAGCATCTAAGCGTCCTTGAATGATATCCATTTTATCAGTACCAACATCCTTCATAAAAGTAGTGATACGTGTATAACGACCAGTGCTATCTACAAAATTATTCAACATACCTGAATTGGTATCTGAATTTTTAGTGAAAGCGAAAATATGTACTTTTTCTTGACTAGTTGGTAATTGATAATATTTAGGGTTTCCTTTATAGTATGCTTGTTTAGAGTATTTGACCAAATTTGTTATTGAAATAGGTTTCGATAATTCAGGAAAAGTTTCAATAGCTTCATTTAATTTTTCCATTTTCTTTAAAGTAGAAAGCTTCATAACACCTTTTTCTCTTTTTGTGTCAATCAAAATTTCTAAAGGCATAATTCCTCCAAATTCTGTTTCAAAGAACTTAATATCTTTATAAAACTGCGCTTCTTTAGGCATATCTTCAATTAAACTACCCGAAACACGAATTTGATAAACGCCAATCATACTTAATATAATTACGATAACAGTAGTAATATAAATGGTAATTCGTTGTTCTTTTACCATACGTTCCATCCATTGAAACTACATTTCCCATCCACTTTTTTTCTAAGTGACTTAAATGTTTTTTTTCAGGAAGTGGCATAAAACTATAAACAATAGGAATTATTAATAGTGCCAAAATAAAAATACTAATAATATTTACTGACGCTAAAATTCCAAATTCTCTTAATAATTGACTTTTTACAAAAACAAAAGTTGCAAAACCTGATGCTGTTGTAATATTGGTCATTAAAGTTGCATTACCTATTTTTGAAATAACACGTTGTAATGATTTCGCTTGATTTCCGTGTTTTTTTATTTCTTGTTGATATTTATTGATAAGGAAAACCGCATTTGGTACTCCAATTACAATAATTAATGGTGGTATTAAAGCAGATAAAACAGTAATTTCATATCGAAATAAACCTATAAATCCGAAAGCCCAAATAACACCAATACCAACAACTAGTAGTGTGATAAAAGTAGCTCTAAATGAACGGAAAAAGAAAAAGAAAATAACAGCTGTAATACCTAAAGCACCTAATACGAACAGTTGCATTTCATCAATAATATTTTGAGAATTGATAGTTCGGATATAAGGCATTCCAGACATTCGTACATCTATCTGATGCTTTTTTTCAAATTTTTCAACAGTAGGAATTAATACTTTTGTAATAAAGTCTCTACGTGCAGGCGTATTTACAATTTCTTTATCTATATAAATAGCTGTTTGTAAAGTCCCTTTGTCGTTATATAATAAGTTGTCGTAAAATGGAAGGTTTTCAAATAACTGTTTCTTAATCTTATTTACTTCTTCATTTGTTGTAGGTGCTTTATCAAATAAAGGTTCTAGTACAAATTTTCTATTTTTTCTATCAGCTTTTAATTCTTTAACATCAGCAATAGAAACTGTAAAATCTACTTGTTTTGCACTATCTAATTCTTTTACAAGGGTATTCCATGCGTTAAATTTTATAGGCGTAAAAATACTAGCATTTTTTACACCTAATATAACTAAGTTACCTTCTTCGCCAAAAATTTCCAAAAACTGATCGTATTGGATGTTCGCTTCATGATCTTTAGGAAGCAAGTTTGCTTCTGTATATGAGAAACGCATGTATTTGATTTGAGTAACTAAAAGCCCTGTAATAATAGCGATAGCGATTAAAACTAGGTATCTGTTTCTCAATATAAATCCAGCAATTTTAGTCCAAAAAGTCATTTGAAATTTTTTTGCAAAGTTATGATAAAAGTAACAATTAAACGAAAAAAAGAGTGTCATAACAGACACTCTTTATATATATATGAAAGTAATTAAACAGTCATTATTTCTTTTTCTTTTACGGCTACTTTTTCTTCAATAACTTTACTGAAACTATCGGTTAATTTTTGAACACTTTCTTCTGATATTTTTTTAACATCATCAGAAACATCGGTTTTTTTAATATCGTTATTTGCATCTTTACGTGCATTACGAATACCTACTTTAGCGTGTTCAGCTTCTGCTTTACATTGTTTAGCTAATTCTTTACGACGCTCTTCAGTTAAAGCAGGAACGTTAATAATAATAACATCACCATTGTTCATTGGGTTGAATCCTAAATTAGCGTAAGTAATTGCTTTTTCAACTTCATGAAGCATATTTTTTTCCCAAGGTTGAATGGTAATTGTTCTTGCATCAGGAGTACTTACGTTTGCTATTTGACCTAAAGGAGTTGCTGAACCATAGTAATCAACTTGTACATTTGCTAACATTGCAGGAGATGCTTTTCCAGCTCTAATAGTACGTAATTCTTTTTCTAAATGTGCAACTGCATTATTCATTGCCTCTTTGGCAGAATCTAAAATAAAATCAATTTCTTCGTTCATTTTGCTCGTATTTATTGCCCTATAAAAAATGTGAGGGATTCTTTTGATTTATTGGTTGTCAACTATTGTTCCTATTTGATCTCCAGAAACTAATTTAAGTAAGTTTCCTTTTTTATTCATATCAAAAACAATAATAGGAAGTTTATTTTCTTCACTTAAAGTAAAGGCAGTCATGTCCATTACTTTTAATCCTTTTCTGATAACATCTTTAAAGCTGATACTTTCGTATTTGATAGCATTTTTATCCTTTTCAGGATCTACATTATAAATACCATCAACTCTAGTTCCTTTTAAAATGGCATCTGCATTTACTTCAATAGCTCTTAAAACTGCTGCAGTATCAGTAGTAAAATACGGATTTCCAGTACCTCCTCCAAAAATAACTACACGTCCTTTTTCTAAATGACGATTTGCACGACGTTTAATATAAGGTTCTGCAATTTCTTTAATTTCGATAGCAGTTTGTAAACGAGTATGAATTCCTTCAGCCTCTAAAGCACTTTGCAAAGCTAAACCATTAATACAGGTTGCTAACATTCCCATGTGGTCACCCTGAACTCTATCCATTCCTTGGCTAGCTCCAGCAACACCTCTAAAAATATTTCCACCACCAATAACAATGGCAATTTCAATGTTTTTAGCTATTACTTGTTTAATTTCTTGGGCGTATTCTTTAAGTCTTTTAGGATCAATACCATATTGAAGGTCGCCCATTAATGATTCACCGCTTAATTTTAAAAGGATTCTTTTATATTGCATAATCTTGTTGAAAGTTTTGCAAAACTACGCAATTTTTTTGAGTTTGAATTTTGATAAAAGAAAAAACCATCCAAAAAATTGGATGGTTTTTAAATATTTTGTGATGTTTAAGAATTATCCTAAAGTAACTCTTACGAAGTTTTTAACTTCTACGTCACCAAAAGAAGAAACATATTCTGCAACAGTTTTCTTTTCGTCTTTAATAAACTTTTGATCTAATAAACATTGTTCTTGATCTAAAGTTGTGTTATCTGAAATAAATCTTTCCATTTTTCCTGGTAAAATTTTATCCCAAATTTTTTCTGGTTTACCTTCTGATTTTAATTGCTCTTTTGCAATTTCTTCAGCACTAGCTAAAGCAGCATCAGTTAATTGTAATCTAGAAACATACTGAGGAACGTTCTTTAAAGTTTTACCTAAACGAACTAATTCTTCATTATCTTTTACGATAGCAGCAATTCTTGCTTCAGTTTCAGACTCTACATAAGCAGCATCAAAACCTTTGTAAGATAAAGAAACAGCTCCCATAGAAGCAGCTTGCATTGCTAAATCTTTTGCTAAAACAGCAGCATTATCTGCAGGAGCAGATAAACCAACCATAGCAGCAATTTTACCAATGTGAGTATAAGAACCTACGTATGGTGCTTCTAATCTTTCAAAAGAAGTAATATCGATTTTTTCACCGATAACACCTGTTTGTTCAATTAATTTTTCAGCAACAGTTACTCCACCAAAATCAGCAGCTAAAAATTCTTCTTTACTTTTAGTACCAAAAGCAATAGCAACAAATTCAGCAGCTAAATCTTTAAAAGAATCATTTTTAGATACGAAATCTGTTTCACATGCTAATACAATAGCAACACCGTAAGTGTTGTCATCACTAATTTTAGTAATTGCTACACCTTCAGTAGACTCTCTATCGGCTCTTTTAGCAGCGATTTTTTGTCCTTTTTTACGTAAAACGTCAACAGCTTTATCAAAGTTACCTTCTGCTTCTACTAATGCATTTTTACAATCCATCATACCAGCTCCGGTACTTTCTCTTAATTTTTTTACGTCTGCAGCGCTAATTTTTACTGACATATCTATTGTTATTTTTTAGTTGTTTTATACTTGTAAAAATAGTTAAAGGTTTCAAATTAATGAAACCTTTAATCAAAAATAAATTAAAATTATTTAGTTTCTTCTGTAGCAGGAGCTTCAGTAGTAACTTTAGCTTCTTCTTTTACAGGAGCAGCTACTTTTTCTTTATCAGCTTTTCTTTCTGATAAACCTTCAGTAATTGCGTCAGTAATATAAGATAATACTTTGTCAATAGACTTTGAAGCATCGTCATTTGCAGGAATTACGTAATCTACTGGTCTAGGATCAGAGTTAGTATCAACTAATGCAAAAATTGGAATGTTTAATTTTGTAGCTTCAGCAATTGCAATGTGTTCTTTTTTAACATCAATTACAAATACAGCAGCAGGTAAACGAGTCATATCAGAAATAGAACCTAAATTCTTTTCTAATTTAGCTCTCTGACGGTTAATTTGTAACTTTTCTCTTTTTGATAAAGCATCAAAAGAACCATCTTGCTTCATTCTATCAATAGTAGCCATTTTTTTAACAGCTTTACGGATAGTTACGAAGTTTGTTAACATACCACCTGGCCAACGCTCAGTAATGAACGGCATGTTAATGTTTGTTGCTCTTTCAGCTACAATATCTTTCGCTTGCTTTTTAGTTGCAACGAATAATATTTTACGACCAGAGCTAGCTATTTTTTGTAAAGCTAATGCAGCTTCATCAATTTTAGCAGATGTTTTATACAAATCGATGATGTGAACACCGTTACGTTCTGTATAAATGTATGGAGCCATGTTTGGGTTCCATTTTCTAGTTAAGTGACCGAAGTGCACTCCGCTTTCTAATAATTCTTGAATATTTGCCATTTTAATAAAATGTGTTTACGTTCTGTTTTCACAATATTTCAGTAGTTGTAATAAGTCTGAAATATTTAGATACTAAACTGTTAAAAATAAATTTATAAATAACAGTCTCTTTTGAAAATAAATAACATTGCCTTTTGCAAGGCAATGAAAATATATATTAACGTTTAGAGAACTGGAATTTCTTACGTGCTTTTTTCTGACCGAATTTCTTACGTTCAACCATTCTAGGGTCACGAGTTAATAAACCTTCTGGTTTTAATACTGCTTTGTGCTCTTCGTTAATTGCTACTAATGCTCTAGTAATTGCTAAACGAATTGCTTCTGCTTGACCTGTAATACCACCTCCGTAAACATTAACTTTAATGTCATAAGACTCTAAGTTCTCAGTTAACATTAAAGGTTGTTGAATTTTATATTGTAAAGTTCCTGTTGTAAAGTAGTTCTTAAAGTCCTTCTTGTTAACAGTAATGTTTCCTTTACCTTCTGAAAGATAAATACGAGCAACTGCTGTTTTTCTTCTACCTATTTTGTGTACAGTTTCCATTATTTAAGATCTTTAAGGTTAATAGCTTTTGGGTTTTGAGCTGTTTGTTGGTGCTCAGTACCTGCATAAGCATACAAGTTTTTGTATAAAGCGCTTCCTAATTTATTTTTAGGTAACATTCCTTTTACTGCTTTTTCGATTAATCTTGTAGGATCTTTTTCGAACATTTCTGTAGCAGTTAATGATCTTTGTCCACCTGGATAACCTGTGTGACGGATATAAGATTTATCAGTCCACTTTTTACCAGTTAAAACAATTTTTTCTGCGTTGATAACAACCACGTTATCTCCACAATCTACGTGAGGAGTATAATTTGGTTTGTACTTACCTCTAATTAGCATTGCTATTTGAGAAGCTAGACGACCCAACGTTTGCCCGTCCGCATCAACTAAAACCCACTCTTTATTAACAGTGTTTTTGTTCGCTGATACTGTTTTGTAACTTAATGTGTTCATAATTACACGATTAGTTTTTGTTTATTAATATATGAATTTCTCCTTAAAAAAGGAATGCAAATATACGCCTAATTATTTGATTGACAAATAGTGAGTTAGTTTAATTTCTTTCAAATAAAAAAAACGTGCATTTGCACGTTTTTTATTAATTTTATCAAAAGAGTTTTAAATTATTCAGCTTTTTGCTCTAATAATTCAAAAAATTGATTTAAACGAGGAAGAATAATAATTTTTGTTCTTCTGTTTTTTGCTTTGTTTTCAGGAGTGTCATTAGCTACTAAAGGCACATAACTACCTCTACCTGCTGCGATTAATCGATTAGGAGCTACGTTATATTTATTTTGAAGATCACGTACAATAGCTGTTGAACGTAAAACACTTAATCCCCAGTTATCTTTGATGCTAGATCCTTTTGTAACAGGTGTATCATCTGTATGACCTTCTATCATAACATCCATTTCTGGCTGAGCATTTATAACCGTAGCTACTTTTCCTAAAACTTTAGAAGCTTCTTCTGAAATAGTATAACTTCCACTTTTAAATAATAATTTATCAGAAATTGAGATAAAAACAACTGTTTTTTCTACATTAATAACGATATCTTCATCATCAATACCTTGTTGTAATTGTTTCTTTAAGTGAAAAGCAACGGCTAAATTTAAAGAATCTTTTTTAGAATTAGCAGCTCTAATTCTGTTGATATATTTATCTTTTTTACTTAATTGTGTTAAAGTTTCTTTGATATTATCATTTGCTCCTTTACTTAAAACGGTTAAATTTTCTACTTGTTTTAATGAGTTTTGCTTGTCTTGTTTTAAATCTCCTACTGAAGATTTTAATGTAGAAACTCTTTCTTCACAACTTTCTTTTTGAATTAAACATTTAGTAAGATTTGCTTTTACAGCAGATAATTCATTTTTCGTTTTTTCAATGTTTTGTTTTTAAAGCATTTAGTTCTTTTGTAGACACACATGATGCTAATAAGAAAGAAGTGGTAAGGAATATAAAAATTTTCTTCATTTTATACTTTGTTTGTGTTATTAATAATCAATAAGGCAAATTTAACAAAACCAATTAGCAAAAAAATAGAATTAACAATCTTTTATGAACCTATAATCAATTATTTTTGTGCTTAAATTTTAAAAAATGATTAATAAAATAGTTTACATTTTATGTATATCAGTATTTTTAATTTCTTGTAAAAAAGAAGTTAAATCATCAAAAAATAACTTACAAGGCTTTGTTTTTGGTACAACTTATAATATTACTTATTTTGAAAATGAAAATAAAGCTAATTATCAAAAATCAATAGATAGTTTATTTAGTTTAGTTAATAATTCATTATCTACGTATTTACCAACTTCGGATATTTCAAAGATAAATAAAGGCGATACTACCGTAGTTGTTGATGATATGTTTATTGAAGTTTTTGCAAAAGCGAAAAAAATATATAAAGAAACAGATGGTTATTTTGACCCTACAATTGGTAAATTAATTAATGCTTACGGATTTGGGTCGGGTAAGGAGCGTAAAAATTTATCATCCGAAGAAATTAAAAAATTAATGATTGATGTTGGTTTTGATAAAGTTGTATTGAAAAATAATAAAGTATATCGTCAATCAGATCAGATTGAATTTAATGTAAATGCTTTTGCTAAAGGATACGGTGTTGATATTATCGGTCGGTTTTTAGAGGATAAAAAAATCAACAATTATTTAATTGAAATTGGAGGTGAAATTAGAGCAAGAGGAAAAAAGAATGGTAAATTATGGAAAGTTGCCATAGAAAAACCAAATATTGATGGAACACGCTCACTTCAAAAAATAATTTCGTTGGATAATGAATCAATGGCTACTTCTGGTAATTATCGAAAATTTAAACTAAATGGAAATGGTAAAAAAATTGTACATACTATTAATGCTAAAACAGGTTTAGCTAATGAAAGTAATTTATTAAGTGTTTCAGTGCGATTAAAAGGCGATTGTGCCGATGTAGATGCTTATGCAACAGCTTTTTTAGCTATGGGATTAGAAAAAACTAAAGTGTTTTTACAAAAATATCCTGAGTTAAAAGTAGTTTTATTATATAATGATGAAAATAATGAATTGAAAGAATTTGAAAATTAATTCTTAAAACATACAGGTAAAATTTCGCCTTTCATTAAAGCAAATCGTTCTAGTTTTTCTGGAGCGATTTTTTTTGTGAAATCAACTTCATCAACTTTAAAACCTATTGAGCGAAGTTTGTCAAAATAATCACGACCATAAACACGTACATGGTCGTATTGTCCGAATATTTTTGTGCGTTCTTTTTCATCGGTAATTGAATCGTCTTCAAAGGTTTTTTCTCTTGATAAATCTTGCGGAATCTGAAAAACACCAAATCCGCCAACTTTTAAAACTCTGTATAATTCTTGCATTGCTTTGGTATCATCCGTAATATGTTCTAAAACATGATTACAAAAAACAACATCAAATTCATTATCTTTAAAAGGTAAATCGCAAATATCAGCTTTTACATCAGCAATTGGCGATTCTAAATCAGAAGTAATATATTCTAAGTTTTTTTGTTTTCTGAAGATATCTAAAAAGCATTGTTCAGGTGCAATATGAAGTACTTTTAATTTTTTATCCGAAGAATTATTTGAAGATAAAAAAGTAGTTTCATTTTGTAAATACAACCATAATAAACGATGTCTTTCTAAAGATAGAGTAGAAGGTGAAAGTGCATTTTCTCTTTGAATTCCGTATCCGTAAGGCAAAAATTTTCTGAATGATTTTCCGTCAATAGGATCGGTAAAAACATCACCTTTTAACCACCATGCAATTATTGGACTAACCAAATAACTAGCTTTAATTAATAAAGGTCGTGGAATGGTATTTAATATGGATTTGAATATTTTCAACTAGTAATAAATTAAAAAATCAGCCTTTAAAATAAGTAAAGGCTGATTTATATTTTTTATGCTCTAAATTCGTCTTCTTCGTTAGTTTCAATACCTAACGCTTCGTGCACATATTTAAAGGTAGAAAGTAATTCTGGTTTTCCATTAACAATAGCAACATCATGTTCAAAATGAGCAGAAGGCTTGTTGTCTAAAGTTGTAATTGTCCAACCGTCATCATGTTGTAAAATCTTGTGAGTTCCTAAGTTTGTCATCGGTTCAATGGCAACAACCATTCCTTCAATAAACTTTTTACCACGACCTCTTTGACCGTAATTAGGCATTTCTGGGTCTTCGTGCATTACACGTCCTAAACCATGACCAACTAATTCACGAACTACTCCGTAACCATGTTTTTCAGTAAAGTTTTGAATAGCAAAACCAACATCACCAACACGATTTCCTACTTTTAATTCACGAATACCAACGTATAAACTTTCTCTAGTTACGTCTAATAATTTTTGAGTTTCAGCAGCAATTTCACCAACAGCAAAAGTGTAGGCATGATCTCCGTAAAAACCATTTTTAAGAGCTCCACAATCAATCGAAATAATATCGCCTTCAATTAAAGGAGTTTTGTTAGGGATTCCGTGTACTACTTGCGAGTTTGGACTCATACAAAGTGTATTTGGAAAATCATATAATCCTAAAAAACCAGGAATTGCTCCTTCTGCGCGGATAAAATCTTCAGCAAGTTTATCTAAGTATAAAGTAGAAACTCCAGGTTTTACCTCTTTAGCTAACATTCCTAAAGTTTTTGATACTATTAATGCACTTTCACGCATTATTTCTATTTCTTCTCTAGTTTTTGGTTTGATCATTTTAAAAATATTGAAAGGCAAATTTACGGTTATTTTTGATTTTAAAATTCGAAATACTTAAATCTTTAAATTAACGAATTTTGTGTCATTTCTTTAGGTTGAGGTACATTCATTAAATGTAAAATAGTTGGTGCAATATCACCTAAAACACCGCTTTTTATATTTTTTAATTCTTTATCAACCAAAACCATTGGTACAGGGTTTGTGGTGTGAGCTGTATTTGGTGAACCATCAGGATTCATCATTGTTTCACAATTCCCATGATCGGCAATTACAATAGTTGTATAATCGTTTTCTAAAGCCGTTGTAATTACATCTTTTACGCAATTATCAACCGTTTCACAAGCTTTTACAGCTGCTTCAAAAACACCTGTATGACCAACCATATCGCCATTTGCAAAGTTTAAACATACAAAATCAACAGCGCCTTCTTTTAATTCAGGAATAATTGCATCACGAATTTCGTAAGCGCTCATTTCTGGTTGTAAATCGTACGTTGCTACTTTTGGCGATGGACATAATAAACGTTTTTCACCTTTAAATTCTTGTTCTCTTCCTCCAGAAAAGAAAAATGTTACGTGTGGATATTTTTCAGTTTCAGCAATTCTAATTTGAGTTTTTCCTGCACTTTCTAAAACTTCACCTAAAGTATTTTCAATATTATTACTATTGTAAATTACTTTAATATCTTTAAAAGTTTCATCATAGTTTGTCATGGTAACAAAGTATAATGGTAATTTTTTGGTATTAAGTTCAGGGAAATCTTTTTGATTCAGAATTTCAGTTAATTCACGACCCCTATCTGTTCTAAAATTAAAAAAGATAACAACATCATCTTCTTTAATAGTTGTTTTAGGCTGATTTTTTTCATCAACCATAATAATAGGTTTTACGAATTCATCCGTAATATTTTCATCATAACTTTTTTGAATACTTTGGGTCGCATCAGTAGAAAAACTTCCTTTTCCGTTTACTAAAGCATCGTAAGCTAATTGCACTCTTTCCCAACGATTATCTCTATCCATAGCAAAATAACGACCTGTAATTGTTGCCAATTCACCCGTTGTTTTTTGCATGTGTTCCTGAATATCGTTGATAAAATATTTTCCAGATTTAGGATCACAATCTCTACCATCAGTAAAAGCGTGTAAAAAAACATTCGATAAACCAAAATCAGCGGCAGCACTAAGCAATCCTTTTGTATGATTTATATGAGAATGAATTCCGCCATTAGAAACCAATCCTAAAAAGTGAACATTTTTATTGTTTTTCTTGGCATAATCAAACGCTTTTAATAATTCAGTTTCTTGCGCTAACGTACCTTCATCAACAGCTTTGTTGATTTTTGCAAGATTCTGATATACAATTCTACCAGCACCTAAATTCATGTGTCCAACTTCCGAATTTCCCATTTGCCCTTCAGGTAATCCAACATGATTTCCGTCAGTACGTAATTCGGCGTGCGGAAATTTGTCGTATAAAGAATTTATAAACGGAGTTTTGGCATTGTATATAGCAGATACTTTTGGATCTTGGGTAATTCCCCAGCCGTCAAGTATCATTAAAATAACTTTTTTGTTCATTTTTGTTGAATTGGACGGTAAAAATAAGAAACATTTTATCGTTTTATAAAAAATAAACAAATGGATTATTTGCTATAAAATTTTTTTGAAGCAATTTCCCGCTTTCCGCACTCGCTTTTTTTTGAAGAAAAATCAAAAAAAGAGCTCAAACAAATGCTTCAATCGGGGCTAGGGTTTTGTGCTAAAAAAATGCTTTCAGAAATCATCTAAAAGCATTTTGAGTTATTTTTTAATATTTATTTACGATACTTACGAATAGCGCTTTTAATTTTTTCGATTCTATTTTCAGGGTCGGGATGTGTACTTTGAAATTCTGGAGTTTTGTTAGGTCCTGCGGCAGCTTTTAAAATTTGCATTACGCCAATTAAACTTTCAGGATTATAACCTGCATCAAGCATTAATTTAACGCCAATTTCGTCACTTTCTAATTCGTCACCTCTACCATATTTCACGTTAATAACATTTGCAATTCCTGCCATTCCTTGTGCGGTACTTGGGTCAAAACCAACAGAAGCACCCGAAAGTAAACCTTGAGTTAAATCTTGTTTTGCCATACGAGCTGCCGAATGTCGCCCGATAACGTGTCCAATTTCATGACCTAAAACACCTGCTAATTGGTCTTTGTTTTTTAATTTATTGAATAACGCAAAAGTTATAAAAACTTGTCCGCCAGGTAAAGCAAAAGCATTGATAGTTCTATCATCTCTTAATAAATGAAATTCAAAAGGATATCCAGATTCTCTAGCAATACTATTATCAACTAATTCTTTACCAATTTTATCAACTAAATCTTGATGTTTTTGGCTAGGATATAAACCTCCGTGTTGCTGTGCCATTTGTGGTGCGCTACTTAAACCGATAGCAATTTCTTGTTTTGGAGAAATAGAAATATGTTGTTTTTTACCTGTATAAGGATTTACCTCTGCACTAGAACAGTATTTAAATAAAGCAAAAAGTGCGATAGCAGCACCAATTAAAAGTTTAACTTTTGCACTTCCGCGATTTTTCATAGTCTATTTTTTATTTTTTTTTGATGAAAGTAAAGATACAAAATATATAATTTAATAAATATCAACCATAAAAAACTTAAATTTACAAAGCAAAAATATATAATAATATGAATCCTCATTTCGAGTTAAATGAAGTAACTAAAAAGTTACCAAAGCACTTACATAAATTTATCGTAAAACAACCATACAACGAATATACCGCACAAAATCAAGCGGTCTGGCGATATGTAATGCGTATGAATGTTAATTATTTAGGTAAAGTTGCTCATTCATCATATTTAAAAGGATTAGAAAAAACAGGAATATCAATAAATAACATTCCGTACATGGAAGGAATGAATCGTATTTTAAAAGAAATCGGTTGGTCGGCAGTTTCGGTTGATGGTTTTATTCCTCCAAATGCTTTTATGGAATTTCAAGCCTATAATGTATTGGTAATTGCCTCGGATATTCGTACCATAAATCATATTGAATACACGCCAGCACCAGATATTATTCACGAAGCAGCAGGACACGCTCCAATTATTGCAAATCCTGAATATTCAGAATATTTACGTCGTTTTGGAGAAATAGGTTCAAAAGCAATTTCATCATCAAAAGATTATGAAATGTATGAAGCAATTCGTTTGTTATCAATTTTAAAAGAAGATCCTAATGCGACTAAAAAATCAATAGATGACGCACAAGAAAAGGTAACTTGGTTACAGGATAATATGGGCGAATTATCTGAAATGGCACAAATAAGAAACTTGCATTGGTGGACGGTTGAATATGGATTAATCGGAACTCCTGAAAATCCGAAGATATACGGCGCAGGTTTATTATCATCCATAGGAGAAAGCACTTGGTGTATGCAATCGGAAGTTAAAAAAGTGCCGTATTCAGTTGCCGCAGCTACTCAGAATTTTGATATTACAAAACCACAACCTCAATTATTTGTTACGCCAAATTTTGCTTATTTAAGTTTGGTTTTAAATGAATTTGCCAACACAATGGCACTTAGAACAGGAGGTTTAAAAGGTGTTCAAAAATTAATCAATTCTAAAAATTTAGGAACTGTCGAATTAAGTACAGGAATTCAAATATCAGGAATGTTTACCAATGTTATTGAAGATGAAAAAGGGAATATAGCCTACATACAAACAACAGGAAATACTGCTTTATCAAACAGAGATAAAGAATTAATTGGTCACGGAATTAGTTATCATGCTGAAGGTTTTGGAAGTCCCGTAGGAAAATTAAAAGGTATTAATTTGCCTATTGAAGATATGAGTCCACGAGATTTAAAAGCCTATGGAATTTATGAAGGCGAAATAATAAATCTAGAATTTGAAAGTGGTGTAGTTGTTGCAGGTAAAATTATTACAGGAACACGTGATTTAAGAGGTAAAATTTTAATCGTGTCTTTAAAAGATTGTACAGTTACTTATAAGGAACAAATTTTATTTGAACCATCTTGGGGAATTTACGATATGGCAATAGGAAAAGAATTAGTTTCTGCATACTCAGGACCTGCAGATGTTGATTCTTTTGGTGATATGGGGAAAGTATCTGAAACCAAAACACATAAAATTCAATATTCGGAAGCTGATAATAAATTATATCAAATGTATGCTGATGTAAGAAAGTGTAGAGAAGAAGATACGGTTAACGAAAAGATGATTGAAACAATTTTAAAGATACTTAAAAATGAATATCCAAAGGATTGGTTATTAGTTTTAGAGTTATACGAATTGGCTTTTAAGAATGATTTTTTAATAAAAACAACTCTAAAAAAATATTTAGAAAGCTTAAAAAGTAACAATGGTTACAAAGCTTTAATAGAAAACGGATTATATTTGCTGTCTGAGAAATAATGCAACAAATGGGATTATTTAACTTATTTAAAAAGAAAAACATGAGTAAAGAAATACAAGAGTATTTAGGTAACGAAGCAGTTATTTTAGATGTAAGAACTATAGCAGAGTGGAATGAAGGTCACTCAGAAGGAGCAAAACACATTGTTTTAAATTTTATTCCTGAGCAAGTTGAGCAAATTAAAGCAGTGGGAAAACCTGTAATTGCTGTTTGTAGAAGTGGCGCTAGAAGTGGTCAGGCAACTGATTTTTTAGTAGCACAAGGAATTGATGTAATTAACGGAGGACCTTGGGAAAATGTAGATCAGTATTTAATAAAATAAGTACTGATTTTAAAATTTAATAAAAGGAAATGCTTTTAGAAGTGTTTCTTTTTTTGTTCGATATTTTTTAAAAATTTTTGATGTGCTTCTGATGTCGGATTAAAAGAACGATGTGTTAACCCTTTTTGTATCGTTGCTACTTTTTGCATGGTTTCTTTGCTTTGTTCAGAAATCCAAACTTCTATAAATTTTTCCCAAATATAATTGATTGCTGTATTATTTGGATGAATCATATCTTCAGCATAAAAACGATAATCACGTAATTCATCCATCATAATTTCATAAGAAGGAAAGTAATAAATGTTCTTTTTAGCATCAATAATTGAATGAATCGCACTTAATAAATGCGCTTTACTTTGTTGATTTTCAATAAAACCATCTTTTATATGACGAACAGGCGAAACTGTGAAAATAATTGAAATATCAGGATTAACAGATTTTGTTAAAGCAATAATAGCATCTAAACTTTCAGCGATTTCATCAATAGTTAAAATTTCTTTTAAAAAATTTTTCTGCGGAATTTTATGGCAATTTGCTACAATAGCATTCGAAGAAATTTTACGATACACCCAAGAAGTGCCAAGTGTAATTATTATATGACTCGCATTTTTTAAATGCTTAAATGTTGCCGTATTTGCAGTGTTTAAATTATTTAAAACTTCTTTTTTATCCAAAGAACTTAAACTAGAATGTGCATTAAAACAATGCCAAGATTCATTGTGATAAAAAATATCTTCTTCTGTATATTTTTTTTGATTAATAGCATCCGTAATTAATTTTTCAATAGCTTTAGGATGAAATAAAATTCCAAATGGATTTTGTTCTGATTGAAATTTATAAAATGATAATTTATTTCCGATGTTTTCAGAAAAACAAGAACCTAATAAAAGTAATTTAGAATTATAATCTATTAAATTATAAGATTGTTTCTTTAAAGGTATTTGTGTTTGAAGCTTCATTTTATAAAAATAATCAGCATCAAAAATAAAGATAAAAAAGTCAATTTATAAGTCTTTAGATTAATTTGAATGAAAAATGTATCTTTGTTTAATAAAAAATAAAATAAATTGAACAATATAAAGAAGTCATTTACAATAAAAGACCTTGAAAATATTTCAGGAATTAAAGCACATACTATTCGTATTTGGGAAAAGCGATATAATTTATTATCGCCAGAAAGAACCGATACGAATATTAGGTATTACTCTTCAGAAAATTTATTGAAATTGTTAAATGTTGTTTTGTTAAATAAAAACAATTACAAAATATCTAAAATTTCACAAATGTCTGATAAGTCTATTTTGTTAGTGGCAAGAGAGTTGGCTTTTAAAACTGCCATAAGTGATGAGGCTATAAATGCTTTGAAAATGTCAATGTTTCAGTTTGATAAGGTTTTATTTAATAACACCTATAATCAATTATTAAACAAAAAAACATTTAGAGAAATTTTTAAAGATGTTTTTGTGCCTTTTTTAAATCATATAGGATTATTGTGGCAAACAGATACATTATTACACGCACACGAACATTTTATATCGAATTTAATAGCTCAGAAAATTCAAATTAGTACTGAAAGATTAGAGTATTCAATAATAGATTCAGAGGTTATTTATGTGTTGTTTTTACCCGAAAATGAAATTCATGAATTAGGATTAATGTATTTAAATTATGAATTGGTTTTAAGAGGAAATAAAACCATATATTTAGGACAAAGTTTACCATTAAGTAATTTGAATTATTTTTTTGAAAGTGATACCGAAGTACGATTTATCACCTCATTAACTGTTCAGCCTTATGACGATAAAATAATGGATTACTTTCAAGAAATAGAGATAGCTTTAAAAGGTAAAAAACATCAATTTATTGCTGTAGGTAATAAAACATCAAAAGTAAAAGATGTAAATTTTGAAGCAAATATTTCTCTTTATAGTTCTGTTATAGAGTTTTTAAAAGTTTTGTAAATAATTTTGTTTAACTAATTTTTGTTTTTGTTAAACAAAAATTGTAATTTTGAAAGGTCTAATTACTTTATCTCTTAAATAGCATTAGGTAAGTGAATTATTAATCCTTATAAAATATACAATTGAAAAAAACAATACATATAATAGGTTCCGGTTTTTCATCATTATCAGCTTCTTGTTATTTAGCGAAAGCAGGATACGATGTTGTAATTTTAGAAAAAAATGAAACAGTAGGAGGTAGAGCTCGTCAATTAATAAAAGATGGATTTACTTTTGATATTGGTCCAACGTGGTATTGGATGCCAGATGTTTTTGAGAAGTTTTTTGCGGATTTTGGTAAAAAACCATCAGATTATTACGAGCTAGAAAAGTTAGATCCAGCATATCAAGTTTATTTTGATACCGCAGATTCTATAACAATACCAGGTAGCGTTGAAGAGATTTATGAAATTTTTGAAGCAGAAGAAAAAGGAAGTTCTGTTCATCTAAAAGAGTTTTTAAAATCAGCAGCATATAATTATGATGTTTCTATAAACGATTTGGTATATAATCCAGGTGTTTCGCCTTTAGAATTGGTAACTCCTGTTACGATTGGGAAAATAACACAGTTTTTTTCAACGATTAGAAAAGTCGTTCGTAAAAAAATAAAAAGTAAAAAGTTAATTCAAATTTTAGAGTTTCCTGTTTTGTTTTTAGGTGCAAAACCAAGTAATACTCCTGCTTTTTATAACTTTATGAATTATGCAGATTTTGTTTTAGGAACTTGGCACCCGAAAGGAGGAATGTATAAAGTTATTGAAGCAATGATAACTTTGGCTAAAGATTTAGGAGTAACTTTTAAAACTGAAGCCAATGTTGAAGAAATTAAACTTAATCAATCAGGAGAAGCTATTGGTTTAGTAGTAAATGGTGATTTTATTGCTTCGGATATTGTTTTAAGCGGTGCTGATTATCATCATACAGAAACATTATTACCTAAAGATTATAGACAGTATTCTGAAAAATATTGGGATAAAAAAGTTTTTGCGCCATCATCATTATTATTTTATGTTGGTTTTGATAAAAAACTAAAAGATGTTTGTCATCATACATTATTTTTTGATACTGATTTTGACGTACATGCTGCATCAATATATGATAATCCAAGTTGGCCAAAAGATCCGATGTTTTATGCCAGTTTCCCTTCATTAACAGAAGATTCTTTTGCGCCATCAGGTAAAGAAGCAGCTACTTTTTTAATTCCGATAGCTCCAGGTGTTGAAGATACTCCTGAACTAAGAGAAAAGTACTTTAATTTAATTATCAATAGATTAGAGAAATTAACGCAGCAATCTGTGAAAGAAAGTATTATCTTTAAGGAGAGTTTTTGTGTAAAGGATTTTGTGAAAGATTATAACTCGTACAAAGGTAATGCTTACGGATTAGCAAATATTTTAACACAAACAGCTTTTTTAAGACCAAAAATAAAAAGTAAAAAAGTAAAGAATTTATTCTTTACAGGACAATTAACGGTTCCAGGGCCGGGTGTACCACCGTCATTAATTTCGGGTAAAATAGCTTCAGATTTAATTTTAAAACACCATTAAAAATGAAACAATTATTTGATGAGGTTTCTTATGCTTGTAGTAAGTTAGTTACTCAAAAATATAGTACTTCTTTTTCTTTAGCTACTAGAATGTTATCGCCTAGCATACGTGATGCTATTTATAATATTTATGGTTTTGTACGTTTTGCTGATGAAATAGTAGATTCTTTTCACACATATAATAAAGAAGATTTATTAATTAGATTTGAAAATGAGTATTATCTTTCAAAAAAAGAAGGCATTAGTTTAAATCCTATTTTAAATTCATTTGTTCAAACTGTTGAAAAATATAAAATTACAGATGATTTAATTCAAGCTTTTTTAAAGAGTATGAAAGCAGATTTACATCAAACAGAATATACTACAGAAGAAGCATATAAACAATATATTTATGGCTCTGCCGATGTTGTTGGATTAATGTGTTTACGTGTTTTTGTAAATGGTGATGCGAATCAATATAATGAGTTAAAAGGTGCTGCAATGCGTTTAGGTTCTGCATTTCAAAAAGTCAATTTTTTAAGAGATTTAAAAGATGATATTCAAGTATTGAATCGTTCTTATTTTCCTAATGTAGATCTTAAAGAATTAGACCAAATATCCAAAGAAATTATTATTAAAGATATTGAAGCTGATTTTGACTATGCCTATGAAAACGGTATTTTAAAATTACCTGTTGAAGCAAAGTTTGGTGTTTACATGGCGTATCGATATTATAAAAAATTGCTTAATAAATTAAAAGCAACGCCATCATCAGAAATAATGGACACAAGAATTAGAATATCAGACCCAATGAAAATTAATTTATTGGCAAGAAGTTATGTGAAATATAAACTAAATCTTATTTAAAATGTTATTTATAATTACAACTCTGGTAACTTTTATAATAATGGAAGCCGTTACTTGGTTTACCCATAAATATATAATGCACGGTTTTGGATGGTATTTACACGAAGACCATCACCAGCCAGGGTATCCAAATGTTTTTGAAAAAAATGATGCATTTTTTGTGGTTTTCGCCATACCGAGTATGTTGTTGTTTTACTTCGGAATTAATCCCGAATTAAATTATTTGTTTTTTATTGGATTAGGGATTTTATGTTACGGATTAGCGTATTTTTTAATTCACGATGTTTTAATTCACAGACGCTTTAATTGGTTTAAAAACACGAATAATCAATATTTAAAAGGATTAAGAAAAGCACATAAAATTCATCACAAACACTTAGGTAAACCAGATGGAGAATGCTTTGGAATGTTGTTTGTTCCGTTTAAATATTTTAAAACAAGACAATAAAAATAATTAAGACAATGAGTGAGTACTTGTATCTAATATTAAATTTAGGAAGTTTAAGTATTCCTTTAGGTTATAGTGTTTTTGAGAAGAAATTTCATTTTATACAGTTTTTTAAAATAGCATTTATTAGTATTTTATTGATAGCTATTCCGTTTTTAATTTGGGATGCTTTTTTTACGAAAATTGGTGTTTGGGGTTTTAATGCTGATTATTATTTAGGAATAAAATTATTTGAAATGCCAATTGAAGAATGGTTGTTTTTCTTTTGTATTCCGTATGCTTGTTTGTTTACGCACGAGGTTTTAAAATATTTAGCACCTCAATTTAAGTTATCTAAGTCGGTAACTATATTGTTAAGTTTTTTATTGATTTTGATAGCATTTATACTATTGGTTTTCAATTTTGGAAAATGGTACACAACTGTAAATTTCAGTGCTTTTTTAGTATTAATGTTTTTCGGATTAAAATATAACTTAAAAGCTTTACAGGAATATTATCCGAGCTTTTTGGTTGTTTTAGTTCCTTTTTTAGTAGTAAACGGAATTTTAACAGGAAGTTTTATTGATGCTCCTGTGGTTTGGTATAACAATGCAGAAAATTTGAATTTTAGAATTTTTACAATTCCTTTTGAAGATGTTTTTTATGCCTTTACTTTATTATTTTCGATACAATTAATTTTTAATTATCTGAAAAAACAAAAAAATGAAACAAAATAAATACATACGTTTTCTACTATTTTTAGTAGTTAATTTTTTAGCATTGGCAATTGGCGTTTTATTAATGCAAGATGGTCCAAAAACAGATTGGTATTTATCATTAAATAAAGCACCTTGGACACCTGCTGGGTGGGTTTTTGGAGCAGCTTGGACTACAATTATGCTATTATTTGCTTTTTACGTGACAAAATTGAGTCTTAAATTTCCTTTTTTAGATAAAAAAATAACACTACTTTTTAGTGTTCAGTGGATTTTAAATATAGGTTGGAATTACTTTTTTTTCAATCAACATTTAACTCTTATCGGATTAGTAATTATTACTTTATTATGGTTGTTAATCGGGTATTTTACCTTTAAAAATTTAAGAGAATTAAAAGGGATTACATTATTTATACTTCCATATTTAATATGGATGACTATTGCAACAAGTTTAAACGCCTACATCGTATTTTATAATTAAAATTATGGGAAATCAAGAAATTATTACAGAAGATAAAATTATAGAATTGTATATGGACACGGTTTTAATTTCAGGAAAACCAGCCTCTATTTACGCTTTTGCTCAAAAAAATGAGTTTGAAGAGTCTGAATTTTACAAATATTTTTCAAGTTTTGAAAATTTAGAAAAATCAATATTTGGGGTTTTTGCAAAAGAAACAATTCACTTGTTACATAAAACAGAAGCTTATAAAGATTATACATCAAAAGATAAATTATTAAGTTTTTATTTTACTTTTTTTGAATTATTAACAGCAAACAGATCGTATGTTTTATTACAATTTCAGCATATAAAATCAGATTTTTCAAAACTATCAGTTTTAAAAGAATTACGTTCAGAATTTCTAAAATATGTTAGTAACATTGAATTAGAAAAAATTGATTTTAAGAATGATAAAATCAATAAAATTCAAGATAAAACAATAACCGAAGCTTATTGGTTACAGTTATTAATGATTTTAAAATTTTGGATTGATGATAAATCTTCAAACTTCGAAAAAACAGATGTTTTTATTGAAAAATCAATTAAAGTAGCTTTTGATATTCAGCAAATAACTCCCGTAAAAAGCGTTATTGATTTAGCGAAATTTTTATGGAAAGAAAAAGGAACTTCAGTATGAAAAGATTAGATAAAATACCCACGTCAAAAATAGAAAGAACAACTAAATTAGTTACTACAGGACTAAAATTAGGTGTAAACTATGCAAAGTATTACGGAAATAAAATCACAAAATCGGAAGAAGAAGCAAGAGCGCAGTTAAATGAAGATAATGCAACCGATATTTATGATGGTTTAAAAGAATTAAAAGGTTCGGCATTAAAAGTAGCGCAGATGTTAAGCGTGGAAAAGAATTTATTGCCAAGTGCTTATGTTGAAAAATTTTCGTTATCACAATTTTCTGTTCCGCCACTTTCAGGACCTTTAGTAGTTAAAACTTTTAAAAAATATTTTAACAAAACACCTGAAGATGTTTTTGATACGTTTACAGCAGAATCTGTAAATGCAGCAAGTATCGGGCAGGTTCACAGAGCTACGATAGGCGAAAAAGTATTGGCTGTTAAAATTCAATATCCTGGTGTTGCTAATAGTATTTCTACAGATTTAGCATTGGTAAAACCGATTGCGATGAAAATGTTCAATATAAGAGGCGAAGGTTCTGATGAATACTTTAAAGAAGTTGAAAATAAGTTATTAGAAGAAACTAATTACGTTTTAGAGTTAGCACAGAGTAACGAAATAACGAATGCTTGTGCACATATTCCAAATTTAAAATTTCCGAAATATTACGAAGAGTTTTCTACGGATAGAATTTTAACAATGGATTGGATGGATGGAATTCATTTATCTGAATTTACATCAAAAGGATATGATGAACAAACGGCAAATAAATTAGGACAAGCTTTATGGGATTTTTATATGTATCAAATGCATACTATAAAAAAAGTTCATGCCGACCCGCATCCTGGTAATTTTTTGGTATCCAAAGAAAACGATTTAATTGTTATCGATTTTGGATGTATGAAAGAAGTGCCAATGGCTTTTTATACCCCATACTTCGAATTAGCTAAACGTGAAAATATTGAAAATCCTACTTTTTTTGAAAGTAAATTATATGAATTAGAAATTTTGAAAAAAGACGATTCCGAAGAAGAAAAAGCCTTTTTTAAAGAATTGTTTTACGAAATGTTGTATTTATTTACATCGCCTTTTCAGCAAGAATATTTTGATTTTTCTGATGGTGTTTTCTTTGGTAAAATAGCCGATTTAGGACAAAAATATGCAAAAAGTACTGAGCTTAAAAAAATGAACGGTAACAGAGGTTCGAAACATTTTATTTATATCAACAGAACATTTTTTGGTTTGTATAATTTAATGCACGATTTAAAATCGACTCATATAAAAATTAATAATTATAAGAATTTATAAATGCATTTATCAAGAAAAGCTATAGATAAGATGAATCATCTGTATAAAATAAATTTAATGAACAGTATTTCTGGTTATAAACCAGCAAATTTAATTGCTACAAAATCGGAAGATGGAATTAGTAATGTAGCTGTTTTTAGTTCTGTAGTTCATTATGGTTCTAGTCCTGCAATTTTAGGGTTTGTTTTGCGTCCGACAACCGTAGCTAGAAATACCTATGATAACATTAAAAAAACGGGTTTTTATACTATAAATGCTATTAATGAAGCAATTATTGAAGATGCACATCATACATCAGCAAAATATCCGTCAGGAGTTTCGGAGTTTGATAAAACGGATTTAACGGAAGCTTATAAAGATGATTTTTTTGCACCTTATGTGGCAGAATCGCCCATAAAAATAGGAATGAAATTTTTAGAAGAACATCATATAAAAGTAAACGGAACTATTTTAATCTTAGGTGAAGTAACCGATTTGTATTTTAAAGATTCAATGCTTTCTGAGGATGGTTTTTTAAATTTATCCGAAGAAAAAATTGCAGCAATTAATGGTTTAGATACCTATATGGTTGCAAAAGAATATCAAAGATTATCATATCAAAGACCAAAATAAACGAATGTAAAACATCAAGAAAATGAAAATTTTAATCACAGGAACAACAGGATATATAGCAAAAAGATTGGTATTGAAATTATTAGATGCTGGTCATGAATTAATATGCTGTGTCCGTGATTTAAAACGAATTCCTGATGAAATAGAATACAAAGATAATATTTCATTTATAAAAGTTGATTTTTTACAGACCGAACAAATTGTTTTTCCTTCGGATATTGATGTTGCGTATTATCTGATTCATTCTATGGCTACGGATGCTAATAATTTTGAAGATTTAGAGCAAACTTGCGCTAAGAGCTTTAAAAATATTATTGAAAAAACAAACTGTAAGCAAGTCATTTATTTAAGTGGTATTGTAAACGATAGTTCTTTATCTAAGCATTTAGCTTCTCGTTTTCAGGTAGAGAAAAATTTAGCTTCAAAAAAATATGCATTGACCACTTTTAGAGCAGGAATTATTGTTGGAAGTGGTAGTGCATCCTTTGAAATTATTAGAGACATTGTTGAAAAATTACCCGTAATGGTTACGCCAAAATGGTTGAATACAAAATCGCAACCAATTGCAATTAGAGATGTATTAATTTTTTTAGAACGTGCCGTTGGAAATGAAAAATTGTATAACAAATCCTTTGATATTTGTGGTACAGAAGTACTTACTTATAAAGAAATGCTTTTACAATTTGGAGAGGTAAGAGGCTTTAAGCGTTACATTTTAACATTACCACTTTTAACGCCAAAATTATCGTCGTATTGGTTATACTTTGTAACTTCTACGTCTTTTAATTTAGCACAAGCTTTGGTAGATAGTATGAAAGTTGAGGTAATTGCCAAGCCAAGTAATATTAATCAAATTTTAAATATATCGCCTATTTCTTATAAAGAATCGGTTGATTTAGCTTTTCAAAGAATAGAACAAAACGCTGTAATATCAAGTTGGAAAGATGCAATCAGTAGCGGTGTTTTTCAAGCTCAATTATCGGATTATATTCAAATACCACAATATGGTTGTTTTGTAGATAAACGTACTATAAAAGTTTCTGATGATGCTTTTACACTTGATAAAATTTGGTCGATTGGAGGAAAAAATGGTTGGTATAGTTTTAATTGGTTATGGAAAATAAGAGGTTATGCCGATAAAATTTTCGGAGGAGTTGGCTTGCGTAGAGGAAGAACACACGATACATCATTAGAAGCTGGTGACCCATTAGATTTTTGGCGTGTTTTATTGGCTGATAAAAAAGAAAAAAGACTTTTGTTATTTGCAGAAATGAAATTACCTGGCGAAGCTTGGTTAGAATTTAAAATAGTAAATGACACTTTACATCAAAAAGCAGTTTTCAGACCTAAAGGAGTTTTAGGGCGTCTGTATTGGTATTCCGTTTTACCATTTCAATGCTTTTGTATTTAAAGGAATGATAAACGCTTTGGTAAAAAATAATCAAAAATTATGAATCACAGAGATATAGATAGAATAATAGAAATGGCTTGGGAAGATAGAACCACATTCGATGCTATAAAGTTTCAATTTGGTTTAAAAGAGCAACAAGTAATTGAATTAATGCGTAAAGAATTAAAACTGTCTAGTTTTAAATTATGGAGAGCAAGAGTTCAAGGACGTTCAACTAAACATCAAGCAAAACGAATTTTCGAAAAAGGAAGGTTCAAATGTACAAGGCAAAAAAGTATTAGTAATAATAAAGTTTCTAAGAGATAAAATAAATGAATAAAATAGCTATTACAAGAAGAGAACATTTTAATGCTGCTCACAGACTTCATAATCATAATTGGTCAATAGAGAAAAATAAAGAAGTATTCGGTAAATGTAATAATGAAAATTACCATGGTCATAATTACGATTTAGAAGTAACTATTATTGGTGAAATTAATCCTGAAACAGGATATGTAATAGATACCAAGATACTTTCGAATCATATTAAAAGAGAAATACTAGAGCCTTTTGATCATAAAAACTTAAATCTTGATACAGAAGATTTTGAGTTTTTAAATCCAACTGTAGAAAATATTGCAGTTGTAATTCATAATAAATTAAAAAAAGTAATAAGTAACGATTTAGAAATAAAAATTAAACTATATGAAACAGCCAGAAACTTTGTTGAATATCCCTATTAAAAATGGTTATAACGGTTTGTCTGTAGAAGAGATAGGAGATAATCATTTATCAATAGGTATTGATACACCAATGACACCTGATGCATTTTTAATGTCAGATAAAGAAAAGAAGCAAAAAATAGCAATGCTTTTTAAAGAAATTATGCAAACGATGGGTTTAGACTTAAATGACGATTCGTTAAAAGGTACCCCAAATAGAGTTGCAAAAATGTATATAGATGAAATATTTTCAGGGTTAAATCCAGAAAATAAACCCAAAATAGCATTGTTTGATAACAAGTATCAATATAATCAGATGTTGGTAGAAAAAGATATTACTTTTTACTCTAATTGTGAACATCATTTTGTTCCAATAATAGGAAAAGCACATATAGCTTATATATCATCAGGAAAAGTAATAGGACTATCTAAATTAAACAGAATAGTACAATATTATGCAAAACGTCCACAAGTACAAGAGCGTTTAACTAATCAAATTGCAACAGATTTAAAACAGATATTAGACACCGAAAATGTTGCAGTAATAATAGATGCAAAACATTTATGTGTATCATCTAGAGGAGTAGAGGATAATGCATCATCTACTTTAACTTGTTATTATGGAGGTGTTTTTAATACTTCAGAGAAAATTGTTGAACTTCAAAATTATTTAAAATGAGCACATTAAATTTAGTAGAAGAAGCATTAGATTTTGAAAAAAATCACAAATCTTTTAGAACAAGAAACGAAAAAATAGTAGCTTCTAGAAAAGCTAAAGAAATAGTTTTAGCTATAAATGAAATTTATAAGAAAAGTAGAGATAAAAAATTAATGGATATTATGAAGCGTATTACATTGATTAAACAGAAAATTGAAAAAAGGTTAAAAGGAAGATTATGAAAACAATTGTAGTAGTAGGAGGTAGCTCGGGTATCGGAAAAGCTATTGTAAATAAATTAAAAGATACACATAAAATCATCAATATAAGTAGAACAGTACCCGAAGAACACGAAAATGTAACGCATTATTCATGTGATGTTTTAAATGATGAATTACCAGTTTTAGAAGATATTAATGGATTGGTATATTGTCCTGGAAGTATCAATTTAAAATCATTTACGCGACTTAAAATTGCCGATTTTAAAACTGATTTTGAAATAAATGTTATAGGAGCAATCAATACTTTAAAAGCATACGAAACTAGTTTGGCAAAAAACAACGGAAGTGTTGTATTATTTAGTACAGTTGCTTCTGCTTTAGGAATGCCTTTTCACGCAAGTATTGCTACAAGTAAATCGGCAGTTGAAGGCTTAACAAAATCGTTAGCGGCAGAGTATGCAACTAAAATTCGTTTTAACGCTATTGCTCCAACCGTAACAGATACGCCACTTGCAAAGCGTTTGTTAAGAAACGAAAAGCAACAAGAGAGTATGCAAGACAGGCATCCGCTAAAAAAATATTTAACGCCACAAGAAGTAGCAGGTTTGGCTAGTTATTTATTATCAGAGGATGCAAGTTCAATAACAGGGCAAATTATTCCTATGGATGCAGGAATTGTAAGTGTAAAATTATAATTGTACTCGAATGAAATGGCTAATTTTATTCACTATTTTTTTATGTATGAATGATGAGGTAATAATTTTTGATAAAAATACAATTCCCAAAAACTGGATTATAACAAATGATGATGTTATGGGAGGAGTATCTACATCATCTATGAAATTGAATAACGATAAACAACTTGTTTTTTCGGGAGCTGTTTCTTTAGATAATAACGGCGGTTTTGCAATGACAAGATTACCTATCGCTATTAATTTTGATGATAAAAAAACAAATCTAGTTATAAAGTTAAAAGGCGATGGTAAAAATTATCAGTTTAGAATAAAAGCCAAAGAAGACCAGCGTTTCTGGTATGTGCAATCGTTTGAAACTACTAATAAATCAACAGAAATTGTTTTGCCTTTAAATAAGTTTTATGCATCTTTTAGAGGATATTCATTAAATGTAGCTAATTTTTCGGCAACTACTATTTCGGAAATAGCAATTCTGATAGGTAACAAAAAGAACGAAAAATTTAATGTATCAATAGAAAAAATAACGCTTCAGTAAATGAAAATAGTTAAAATAACTTTACTTATAACTTTATCAATAATACTACTTATGACACTATTTAGTTTTTTATCAAATTCGGAAACAGTATCTCCTAATCAATCTTTATATGACATAGAAATTAAAGGAATTGATGGAAAAAAATTAGATTTAAATCAATATAAAGGTAAAAAAATATTATTTGTAAATGTTGCCTCTAAATGTGGATTTACAAAGCAATATGATGGATTACAAGAATTATCATCAAAATATACTGATAAATTAGTAGTCATCGGTTTGCCGTGTAATCAATTTGGAGCACAAGAACCTGGAGAGGCATCAGAAATAAAATCATTTTGTAAGTTAAATTTTGGAGTAGATTTTCCATTAACCGAAAAAATAGCCGTTAAAGGAGAAGAGAAACATCCGTTATATCAATGGTTAACTGAAAAAGAAAAAAATGCAAAAATGGATTCGTCTGTAAAATGGAATTTTCAAAAATATTTAGTTGATGAAGAAGGAAGATTAATTGATATTTTCTACTCAATTACAAAACCAATGAGTTCTAAAATAACAAGCCTTTTATAAATGATGAATTTTAAAAAACACTCAGGAATTTATACGCTAGAAACAGCACAAGAATTAAAAATGCCGTTAGAAAAAGCATGGGATTATTTTTCATCACCAGAAAATTTAGCAAAAATTACGCCCAAAAAAATGGGTTTTAATATCACTTCAAAAGTTGATAAAAAAGCATATCCTGGGCAAATAATAACGTATAAAGTATCGCCTGTTCCGTTTGTGAAAACAAATTGGGTAACAGAAATAACGCAAGTAAAAGAACAAGCTTTTTTTATTGATGAGCAACGTTTCGGACCTTATTCAATGTGGCATCACGAACATTTTTTTGAAGCCTTGCCAAACGGAAATACCTTAATGAAAGATAAAATTTCCTATAAAATACCGTTCGGTTTTTTAGGACATATAGCACAAGCTCTTTTTATCAAAAAACAATTAAAAAGTATTTTCGAATATCGATTTATAATTTTAGAAAAAATGTTTAATGGTAAATAAATTAGCGATATTTTGGTTTCGTAGAGATTTGCGTTTAGAAGATAACGTAGCTTTATTTAATGCTTTAAATTCATCAAATAAAGTACTGCCGATATTTATTTTTGATGAAGAAATTTTAGATAAATTGCCAGAAAACGATGCCCGAGTTTCATTTATTTATCAAAGATTACAGCAGTTAGATACCGATTTAAAAGTAGTCGGTTCATCTTTATTGATAAAAAAAGGAAATCCTCTTGAAGTTTGGAAAACAATAATTTCGGAGTTTGATATTTCAGCAGTTTATACAAATAAAGATTACGAACCGTATGCCTTACAAAGAGATGCAGAAATTAGCGATTTTTTAAAATCAAAAAGTATTAATTTTTTAAACTATAAAGACCAAGTTATTTTTGAAAAATCTGAGGTTACCAAAAATGACGGATTACCATATACCATTTATACGCCCTATAAAAATAAGTGGTTGCAGAAATTTAATGCCGAAGAAGATTTAAAAAATCATGATATAAATTTTAATAATTTTTATCAATTTACATCAGAAATACCTTCTTTAAAATTTATAGGATTTAACGAAAGTAGTATAAAAGTACCCCCTTATAATTTATCAAATTTAACAAATTACGATGAAATTCGTGATTTTCCTTTCATCGATAAAACATCTTATTTATCGCCTTATTTTCGTTTCGGATTGGTAAGTGTTCGTAAAATGGTGCAATTTGCTTTAAAAACCAATGCAACTTTTTTAAACGAACTGATTTGGCGAGAATTTTTTATGCAAGTATTATTTCATTTTCCCAAAGTGGTTACGAATAATTTTAAGCAAAAATACGATGCCGTTCCGTGGAGAAATAACGAAGCCGAATTTGAAAAATGGTGTAAAGGAGAAACGGGTTATCCGATGGTTGATGCAGGTATGCGACAGTTAAATAAAACGGGGTATATGCACAATCGGGTACGCATGATTACGGCAGGTTTTTTATGTAAACATCTGTTAATTGATTGGCGTTGGGGCGAAGCTTATTTTGCCGAAAAACTATTAGATTACGAATTGTCGGCAAACAACGGAAACTGGCAATGGGCAGCAGGAACGGGTTGCGATGCTGCGCCATATTTTAGAGTTTTTAATCCTGAAGCACAATTAAAAAAGTTCGATAAAGATTTACAATATATTAGAAAATGGATTGAAAATTTTGATGAATTAACCTATCCACAGCCAATGGTTGAACATAAATTTGCCCGAGAAAGAGCAATTTCGACTTATAAAGAAGCATTAAATTAATTGCGAAATAAAAAAGGTTCAAAGAATTAAATCTTTGAACCTTTTTAATATTATTTTTATTTGAAGCAATTTCCCGCTTTCCGCACTCGCTTTTTTTTGAAGAAAAATCAAAAAAAGAGCTCAAACAAATGCTTCAATCGGGGCTAGAATTTTCTGCTATCTTTTTTAATATTGTTGTTAAACGATATATTCTTTAGCACCTTCTAAAGCTTTAGGAATTCCGCCAGGATTTTTACCTCCAGCAGTTGCAAAGAAATTTTGTCCACCACCGCCACCGTTGATTAATTTTCCTAATTCTCTAACAACTTTACCAGCATCGTAACCACGTTCTTCAACTAATTCTTTCGAAATATAGCAAGTTAACATAGCTTTATCAGCTTTTTCAGAAGAGGCAAAAAACAAGAATAAATTTTTAAAATCTTTACCTAAAGCAAATGCTAAATTTTTAATTCCGTTGGCATCTAAAGCAACTTTAGTCGCTAAAAATTGCACACCGTTTATTTCTTGTAATTGATTTCTTAATTCACCAGATAAGTTTTCTGCTTTTTCTTTAAGTAATTGTTCTATTTGCTTTTTTAAAGCAGTGTTTTCATCTTGTAAATTAGTTACCGACTTTACAACATCTTTAGGATTTTTAAATAGTTGTTTTATATCACTAAAGTTGCGTTCAACATCTTCAAAATAATCACCAACAGCTACATTTGTAATTGCTTCAATTCTTCTAATTCCAGAAGCAACAGCACCTTCCGATTTTATTTTGAAATACCAAATATCACCTGTTTGTGGAACGTGAGTTCCTCCACACAACTCCATTGATTGCCCAAATTTTATAGCTCTTACGGCATCGCCATATTTTTCGCCAAATAAAGCAATAGCCCCTTCATCAATAGCTTGTTGCATCGGAATATTTCTTCTTTCAACTAAGCTTAAGTTTTCACGAATACGAGCATTTACAAAATCTTCAATTTCTTGTAATTCATCCGAAGTTACTTTAGAGAAATGAGAAAAATCGAAACGTAAATGTTTAGGACTCACTAACGAACCTTTTTGCTCAACATGAGTTCCTAAAATTGTACGCAATGCTTGATGTAATAAATGCGTAGCAGTATGATTACTTGCAGATAAATTTCTACTATTTTTATTTACTACAGCTTTAAACCTTTCTGTTAAATTAGAAGGTAAAGTTTTAGTATAGTGAATAATTAAATTGTTTTCTTTTTTAGTGTTTACCACGTAAATTAAATCTCCGTTAGAAGTTTCAATATGCCCAACATCACCAACTTGTCCACCGCCTTCAGGATAAAAAGGAGTCATGTTAAAAACTAATTGATATTGTTCACCATCTTTTTTAGTGGTTACTTTTCTGTATCTAGTTAATTTTACATCAGCAGTTAAGGTGTCGTAACCGATAAACTCTTCCTCGTCATCTTCAATTAAAACATTCCAATCATCAGTTTCAATAGCCGTTGCAGCTCTTCCTCTGTCCTGTTGTTGTTTTAAAGCTTCTTTATATTCTTCTTTATTATAATCTAATCCTTTTTCAGATAAAACTAAGGCTGTTAAATCTTCAGGAAAACCGTAAGTATCTTTTAATTCAAATACTTTTTTACCAGAAATTACTTTGCTTCCAGCATTAGCTGTCATAGTATCTAGTAATAACAAACCTTGCTCTAATGTTTTTAAGAAAGATTGTTCTTCTTCTTTAATAACATTTCTAGCTAATTGTTCTTGTGCTTTTATTTCAGGAAAAGCATCACCCATTTGGTCGCTTAAAGTTGCGACTAATTTATAGATAAAAGGTTCTTTCTGATTTAAGAACGTAAATCCGTAACGAATAGCTCTTCTTAATATTCTTCGGATTACATATCCTGCACCAGTATTACTTGGTAATTGACCATCGGCAATAGAAAATGCAACGGCACGAACGTGGTCAGCAATTACACGAATTGCGATATCTGTTTCATCACCAGTAATTTCAGTATTTTCGTATTTTACGTTTGTAATAGTTTCTATTTCTCTGATAATCGGAGTAAAAACATCGGTATCATAATTAGATTGTACGTCTTGTAAAGCCATACATAAACGCTCAAATCCCATACCTGTATCGATATGTGTTTTAGGTAAGTTTTCTAAACTTCCATCAGCTTTACGGTTGAATTGCATGAAAACTAAATTCCAAACTTCTACAACGTGCGGATGATCTAAATTTACTAATGATGCACCAGAAACTTTTGCTTTTTCATCCGCAGAACGAATATCAATATGAATTTCAGAACAAGGTCCACAAGGTCCTTGTGCGCCCATTTCCCAAAAATTATCTTTTTTATTTCCTAATAAAATACGGTCTTCAGCAATGTATTGTTTCCAAATATCATATGCTTCTGTATCTTTTTCTAAACCTTCTTTTTCATCACCTTCAAAAATAGTAACATATAAAATGTCTTTATCTATTTTGTAAACTTCAGTAAGTAATTCCCAAGCCCAAGCAATCGCTTCTTTTTTGAAATAATCGCCAAAAGACCAGTTACCAAGCATTTCAAATAATGTATGATGATACGTATCTTTTCCAACTTCTTCTAAATCGTTATGTTTTCCAGAAACACGTAAACATTTTTGAGAATCGGCAACTCTAGCATCAACTATTTTTTTTTGTCCTAAAAAATATTCTTTAAAAGGAACCATTCCCGCATTTACAAACATTAAAGTAGGATCGTTCTTTAATACCATTGGCGAAGATGGAACGATAGCATGGTTTTTAGATTTATAGAATTCTAAAAATTTTGATCTTATTTCTTGAGATTTCATATGTTTTGAGCTCGAAAATTTTGTTAAATAATCATTAAAAAACAGCTAATTAGAAGTAGTTTTAAAATAGTTATTATATTAGTTGCTAAGTATTGTATTTTTATTACTTACTTGAAAAAGACAAAAATAAGATATTTAGTAGTATGAAAGCAAAATGTTTTTTTAATCAGCTTGAATAAAAATAAGATTAATTTAAGCGTATTTAAAAGAACGTATTAAGTGAATTTTTAGCATTAAAAATTGATGAAATTAAAAGAAAAGGTAGATTTTTCAGTATTGTTTGATACACATTATGAAAAATTATATAACTACGCTATTAAAATAGTGAAAGATGAAAGTATATCGAATGATTTATTACAAGAGACTTTTATAAAGTTATGGGAAAATATCGATTCGATGAAAATAAATCATCGATCTATAGAATCTTTTTTAATTATAACGTTAAAAAATAAAATTGTAGATCATTTTAGAAAAGAAAACGTAAAAAATAAACATTTAAATCTGTATGTTTTAAATAAAGATATTGAAGAAGAAATAAATAATGAATGGGATTTACTAAAAACAATAGAAGAAGTATATACGTTACTTCCTCAAAAAACAATTGAAATATTTAAGCTTTCAAGAGATAAAGGACATACTTACGCTGAAATAGCGTCTATCAAAAATATATCAATAAAAACTGTAGAAGCTCATATTTCAAAGGCTTTGCAAGTTTTTAGAAAAGAATTAGTGAGTTTTTTATAAAAAAAAATAGGGTACTTGTTGTTTAGAAACGTTTTATAATAAATCTCATACTTATGAAGCGAGAAAAAATTAAAGAAACAGACCTTTGGGCTTATGTATCAAACACAGCAAGTGTTGGTCTTAAAGCTAAGGTTGAGCGATGGAAAAACTCAACAGAATATGATGAACAATTATTTGAGGAAATCAAAAAAATAAATCAAATTACTAAAGAAAATATTAGTGTAGCTACACCTAATATAGAAAAGAATAAAACCGCCTTTTTCAAAAAGATAGAAAGTAAGGAAAATAAAAATAACTTTAAAAAGCTTTTCTTTAAATATGCTGCCGCAGCAATAATAGTATTAAGTACTTCTTTTTTTACCTATTTTATAACACAATCTAAAGAAATATATATAGCAACAACTTACGGAGAACAAAAGGAAGTAACGCTTTCAGATGGATCTGTAGTTTGGTTAAATGCTTCGAGTAAAATTTCATATAAAGAGAATTCTCCAAGAACTATCCGTTTAGAAGGTGAAGCTTTTTTTGAAGTAGCAAAAGATAAAAAACATCCTTTTACGGTAGAAACTCCAGATAATGTTATAGTTAAAGCTTTAGGGACTAGCTTTAATATTAAATCTTATAACGAAAATGATTATTATGAAACTGTTCTATTTACAGGAAAAGTAGCAGTTAATGTTAAAGATTCTGACAAAAATAAAATGATAATGTTACCTAATGATAAAATAAGAATTCTGAAGAAAAATAAACATGTTTTTAAATCTGTTATAACAAATAAAATGAATACTATTTCTTGGAGAGAAGGTAAAATTCAATTTAAGAACAAAACATTTAAAGAAATAGCAACCGATTTTAAGAATCAATATAATTTGAAGTTTCATTTTGAAAATGAAAAAATATCAAATGTAAAATTTACAGGAACTTTTGAAAAAACAATGCCTATAAGAGAAATTTTAGAAATTTTAAAAATAACAAAACCTTTTGAATATCATTTTAATACTCAAAAAAATACTTGGATTATTAAATAAAAAATAGGAGAACTGCAATTCTCCTATTTAAAATTGCTGATAAATTTAATTTTAACTGAACAAAACCATTTAACAACATTCAAATCTATGAAAAACAAACAATTTATAACCCAATTAGGGTTAAAAAATGTATCAAAAAAACATTCGTTTTTAATGAAACTCACCTTATCAATTTTTTTATTTTGTTGCTTACAAATAGCAGCAACTAATACTTTTTCTCAAAAAAATGTAACACTAAACTATGAAAATACAACTTTAGAAGCTATTTTAAATCAAATAGAAAAACAAACTAATTATAACTTTGTTTTTAATAATGATGAAGTTAATATTCAACAAAAATTTAATATTAATGTAGTTAATAAAAATGTTAACAAAGCCATAGAGTTACTGTTTAAAAACACATTAATAAAGCATCAAATAAAAAATGAATTAATTATTTTATCTAAAGATAAAGAGACTTATCAAAAGAATATTTTAAAAAATCAGCAACTAAAATATACCATTAGTGGAACTGTAAAAGATGCTACAACTGGTGAAACATTATTAGGAGCAAATGTTGTAATAAAAGACGCTTTAAAAGGAACTATAACCAATGAATATGGTTTTTATTCGATGACAATTTTAAAAGGTATTTATGTTTTAGAGATTTCTTATGTAGGATATAAAAGCAAAGAAATTAAGATAAACTTAAATAGTAATATTAAGAAGAACTTTGAATTAACTTTAAGTGAAAATGCACTAGAAGAAGTTGTTGTAAACTCTACAAACAAAAGTCAAAGTCAGGTTAAAACAATTTTAACAGGAGTATCAAGCATAAAAACAGCTGAGATTAAAAAGCTTCCTGCATTTTTTGGTGAGCCAGATATAACTAGAGTTATTTTAACACAACCAGGAGTTAGCTCGGTAGGAGAAGGCGCTAGTGGGTTTAATGTTAGAGGAGGTAATATTGATCAGAATTTATTATTGTTAGATGAAGCACCATTGTATAACTCGTCTCATTTATGGGGGCTTTTTTCGGCAATTAATGCCGATGCATTGAAAGATTTAAAGTTTTATAAAGGAGGTATTCCTGCACGTTTTGGTGGTAGAGCTTCTTCTGTATTAGATATGAGACAGAAAGAAGGTAGTTCTAAAGTTTTTAAAGGAGAAGGAGGTTTAGGATTATTATTTTCAAGATTAACCTTAGAAGGACCTATAAAAAAAGATAAACTTAGTTTCTTAGTCTCTGGACGTAGAACTTATTTTGATTTGTTTTTTCCGTTAGCAGGAGATGATTTAAAAAATCAAAAAATGTATTTTTATGATTTAAACACAAAACTATCTTGGAATATAAATGATAATAATAAATTATACTTATCAGGATATTTTGGTAAAGATGTAATGAGGTTTAAAGGAGAAGAAGAAACAGAATTTGATGAAGAAACACAAACAGAAAAAACTGAACCAGCAGGTAAAATAGATTTTTCATGGAATAATGCTACTACAAGCTTACGTTGGAATCATGTGTTTTCTAATAAATTATTTATGAATTTATCAACCATTTATAGTTCATATAAATATTCGTTAGCTGCTGAAAATGATGGTCCTTCACAAACAGATTCAGGCAGTTCATTTGAGTGGACATCATCTGTAGAAAACTATATCTTTAAACCAGATTTTACGTATTATTTGAATTTAGATACAAAGATGAGGTTTGGTATCAATGGAACTTATTATAGGTTTACACCAGCAAAAATAACCAATAATGAAGAAGGAGTTAAGAGTGTTTTAGATTTATCAGTAGAAAAAGGTTTAGAGATAGCTCCATATTATGAAATAGAAAAAAAATGGGATAAATTATCAGTCAATTTAGGAGCTCGTTATTCTTTTTTTAGAAATATAGGAGCTTATGAAGTGGCAACTTACGCATCGGGTTTACCTAAAACACCAAGTACAATAACAGGACAGGTTAAATATAAAAGTGGAGAAACTATAGCAAAATATGGTGGTTTTGAACCTCGTTTATCTTTAAAATATGATGTTGATGATCGAAAATCTTTAAAAATCGGATATAATAAAATGTATCAGTATATACATTTAATGAGTAACAGTAGTGCTGCATTACCTTTTGATGTTTGGAAACTTTCAGGAAAATATGTTAAGCCTTTAGAGGTAAATCAATATTCTTTTGGGTTTGCTTTTGATAGTAAAAATAGAAATTATAATTTTTCTGTAGAAGGATATTATAAAGATTTTAAAAACTTGGTAGAGTATGTAAATAATGCCGATTTGTTTATCAATAAAAATATTGAAACACAATTACTTCCTGCAAAAGGATATGCTTATGGAACAGAATTTTCCGTACATAAAACTAAAGGGAAATTGACGGGTAATTTAAATTATACGTACTCGGTTTCTAAAAGAAAAACTGTCAGTGAATTTTCATCAGAAAATATAAATAATGGCGAATATTTTTCATCAAATTATGATAAGCCTCACATATTTAATGCAACTGCTAATTATAAATTTAGTGATAAATGGACTATGGGAACTTTTTTTACTTTCCAATCAGGAAGACCAACTACATTAATAACAGGAAGAGGTACTTATGGTGAAAATGAAAATCAATCTATTTTTACATATTCTGATAGAAATGCATACCGAATGAAAAATACACATCGATTAGATGTTTCATTAACATATACGCCAGAATCTAGTTTATATTCAAAATGGAAAGGAAGTTGGAGTTTTGGAGTTTATAATATTTATGGAAGAAAAAATGCTTTTTCTAATTATTATACTTTCTCTAATAATGAAAATCAAAATGTAGGGATATCTAAAACATTAAACAAGAAACAGTTTTCGTTGTTTGGAGCTCCAATACCATTTATTACGTATAATTTTAAATTTTAAAAAAATGAAATCACCATATATATTATTCATAATTTTTATAAGCATATTTACTTTTTTCGGTTGTTCAAAAACCATTCCGTTAGATGATATATACGAACCTCATGTAATAATAAGAGGAGGAATAACACAAGATAATGTTGTTTATGTCGATATACAACAAACTGTTCCTGTAGATGTAATAACTAAGAAACCTATTAATACCGCAAAAGTATCTTTGTATACTAAAGGAGAAAATATTTTAGATACAAAAATAGCTGATTTATTAATTTTAGATGAAAAAGATGGAAAGTATGCTATCGAAAATCAGTTTAATCCAATTGTAGGAAATTATTATTGGCTAACAATAATTTTAGAAGATGGTACTATTTTAGAATCAATTCCTGAATTATTTAAAGCGAAAGTTGAAATAAAGGAAATTACACAAGAAGATGAAAATACACGTGTAACTTTTAAAGATTTTTTAGGAGATCAAAAAGATTTTTACTTAATAACTTATAAGTTTTATAATGAACAAGGTGATTTTGTTTTTACTGATTTTTATATAGAAAATGATGTCTTTTTTGAAGAAGGTGAAGATGCTTCTTCAGAAATAGAGTATACTTCAAAAAGTGTAGAAGTTGAAATATCAAGCATAAGTTTTAATAATTATAATTTTTTTAAAAGTTATTTAACTCAAATAGAAACACAAGATGTTGAAGATGGAGATTTCTTTTCGCAATTATTTTCTGGTCCACCCGCTAATTTAGAAGGTAATATTGTAAATAAAAAGACTGGAAGAAAGGAGTTAGGTTTTTTTGGATTATTTAATCCAACTATTAAAAAACAAGATTTTTAAATAAATTATAATTTTTTGTAATTGTGATAAAACACATAAAAATATAAAAGGAACGTTTTTTAACGTTCCTTTTTTTGATTTTATTTTTTGTTAAATTATCATTAAAAAACAACTAAATAAAAGTAGTTTTAAAACATTTTGTAGATTTGTGTGTTATAAACAATGTTTTTAAACAAAATAGTCTGTTTAATAAGTACAAAATATTACATTTAGCATTATGGCGAAAGTAAAATATCATTACGATCCTGAAACGTTATCATATAGGAAAGTAGAGTCTAAAAAAAGCGAAACTTACAAGAAATCTTTCTTGATAATTGTTAGTGCTTTATTAATCGCTTTTTTTGGTTTTATTGGATTCAGTCAGTTTTTAATGTCACCTAATGAAAGATCTCAAAAACGAGAACTTGAAAATTTTAAGTTGCATGCAGAGTTGATGTCTAAAGAATTAGGAATGTTATCTGAACGTTTATCAGAATTACAAGAAAGAGATGATAATATTTATAGAACTTATTTTGAAGCAAGTCCGATACCAGAAGAACAGCGTACTGCTGGTTTTGGTGGTGTAAATAGATATAAACATTTAGAAGGTTTTAAAAATACGGCAATGATTACCAACGTTACCAAAGAAATAGAAATTTTATCTAAACAAATGGTAGTGCAATCAAAATCATTAGATGAAATTGTTACTTTGGCTAAAGAAAAAGAAAAAATGTTAGCTTCAATACCTGCAATTCAACCTGTAAAAAATCAAGATTTAAAAAGAATGGCTTCGGGTTATGGTATGCGATTACATCCTATTTTAAAATCGTGGAGAATGCATAACGGAATGGATTTTACAGCGCCAACAGGTGCACCTATTTTTGCATCAGGAAATGGAAGGATAAAAAAAGCACATCGTAGTGCTACTTTTGGTAATGTAGTTTATATAGATCATGGTTACGGGTATGAAACAGTTTATGCACATATGAGTAAAATAAAAGCTAAACAAGGACAAAAAGTAAAAAGAGGAGATGTAATTGGTTATGTAGGAAATACAGGTCGTTCGGCTGCTGCTCATTTACATTATGAAGTACATAAAAACGGTAGACCAGTAAATCCTATTTATTATTATTATGGAGATTTAACACCCGAAGAATTTATAGCAATGCAAAAGGCATCACAACAAAAAGGACAATCATACGATTAATTAAAATCTACAAAGAATACATTATAAATGCATGTAGAATTACCTGAAAAGAGATATTATAAAATTGGAGAAGTTTCTAAAGCTTTTGGTGTTAATGTATCATTAATAAGATTTTGGGAACAAGAATTTGATGTGATTAAACCTAAAAAAAATGCTAAAGGAAATAGGTTATTTACTAAAGAAGATATTGATAATTTTAAATTAATTTTTAACTTAGTAAAAGAAAGAGGTTTTACTTTAGAAGGTGCAAAACAAAAATTAAAGATAAACCCAACCGATGTTATAAATAATCACGAAATTATTAGTAGATTAGAAGCTATAAAAGCAACTTTACAAAAAATTAAAAATCAATTATAAAAATTAAAAAGAAAGATGAAAAAATTTATACCTATAATTATAGTAGCAGTAATTGCTTTAGGGTTATACAATTGGGGAGTAGGTTTTCAAAATACAGCAGTAGAGTATCAAGAAAATGCTAAAACAACTTGGTCTAATGTCGAAAGTTCATATCAACGTAGAAATGATTTAATAGGAAACCTTGTAAAAACTGTACAAGGAGCTGCAGATTTTGAAAAAAGTACCTTAGTAGATGTTATTCAAGCAAGAGCTAAAGCAACTTCTGTAAATATCAATGCAGGAGATTTAACGCCTGAAAACATGGCACAATTCCAAAAAGCACAAGCTGGTTTAAGTGGAGCTTTATCTAAATTATTAGTGTCTGTTGAACGTTACCCTGATATTAAAGCAAATAAGAATTTTTTAGAATTACAAAGTCAATTAGAAGGAACTGAAAATAGAATTAATGTAGCGCGTGACCGTTTTAACGAAAGTGTAAATATTTATAATAAATTAATTAAAAAATTTCCAGGATCATTATTAGCTGGTCTTTTTAATTTTGATGAAATGAATCGTTACAAATCGGATGCTGGTTCAGAAAACGCGCCAAACATCAATTTTAATTTTAAATAAAAGTAAATGTCTAAAGTAGAAAGTTTTCTTACTATTCAAGAAGAACAAGAAATTATTTCTGCTATTCAAATTGCAGAGAAAAACACTTCTGGTGAAATTAGAGTTCATATAGAAGCATCTACTAATAAAGATGTTTTTGAACGAGTATTAGAAGTGTTTCAACTGCTAAAAATGGTTGATACCAAAGCTAGAAATTCCGTATTAATTTATATAGCTGTAAATGATAAAAAATTTGTTATTTATGGAGACGATGGTATTCATAAAGTAGTACCTGAAAATTTTTGGGATACTACAAAAAATGCAATGCAAGTTCATTTTATAAAAGGAAATTTTAAACAAGCAATTGTTACAGGTATTTTAAAAGCAGGAGAAGAATTAAAAGCTCATTTTCCTTGGCAAATTGATGATGAAAATGAATTGTCGAATGAAATATCTAAAGGATGATTCAAAAAAAAACATTAAACATAGCCTTATTTTTTAGTTTTACTTTTTTACTTTTAAGTATTCAAACTGTTTTTTCTCAAGGATTTAAAATTCCAGAAAAACCAGCTTTTGAAACTAGTGTTTACGATTATGTAGGATTACTTTCTCGTGCACAAAAATCTCGTTTAGAAAGTAAGTTAATTAAATATTCAGATACTACTTCTACTCAAATAGTCGTTGCGATAATCAAATCCACCGAAGGTGAAAATATTAATTATTTAGCCGCTAATTGGGGTGAAAAATGGGGGTTTGGGCAGGCAAAAGAAGATAATGGTGTCTTTGTTTTATTAGCAAGAGAAGATCGTAGAATATCTATTCAAGCAGGTAAAGGAACTGAGCATTTATTAACCGATTTTGCATCTAAAAGAATTATCGAAAGAAATATTATTCCAGCTTTTAAACAAGGTGATTATTATGCAGGTTTAGATAAAGGTTCAGATGCTATTTTTAAAACGTTAAATGGCGAATATCAAGGTACTCGAAAAAAAGAAACTGAAGGATTTAGCTTTCCACCAATCTTATTTATTATCATTATAATTATTTTTTTTATTATCATATTTAGAGGTAATAAAAATAATAGAGGTGGAGGAAGTCGTTCAAGAAAAGGAGATATTACAGGTAGTATTTTAGAAACAATAATTTTAACTAATTCAGGTCGTGGTAGCTTTGGAGGTGGAAGTTTTGGAGGTTCATCAAGTGGTGGATTTGGAAGCGGAGGTTTCGGAGGAGGCTTTGGTGGTGGTAGTTTTGGAGGTGGAGGAGCTTCTGGAGGTTGGTAGAATTAGTATAAACTTAAATTAACTTTAAGGAAAACTAGCCTAATTACTTTTGCTGAAAATTAATTTAGCAAAAAATAGATGGCAACAAATATTAAAAGGAGAAATTTTATAAAAAATACTCTTTTAGCAAGTGGAGGAATACTTTTTGCAGCAAACTTTATAAGCTGTAATAATGATGACCCTATAACAAACCCAATTCCTACTAATTTATCCGAAGAAAACTTTAATGAAGGTGTTGCAAGTTTCGATCCTACAAATTCTCAAGTAATTATTTGGACACGTTATACAACCAATAAACCATCTGCTTCAATAGTTTGGCAAGTATCAAAAGACAAAGAATTTAAAGATATTGTACGTGAATCGACAGTGATAACCGATGCTTCTCGTGATTATACATTAGCTGTTGAGGTAAAAGATTTAACCGAAAATCAAAAATTATATTACCGTTTTATCAATATTGAAGACAAAACAACTTCTGTAATAGGAGAAACTTTAACTTTTGGAGCTAAAACTACCGATGTAAAATTAGCCGTAACTTCTTGTGCAAATTATGCTTACGGATATTTTAATGTTTATGAAGCAATCAACAAATCGGAAGCCGAAATTGTAATTCATTTGGGCGATTATATTTATGAATATGGCGAAAATACTTATGGCTCATTTAGAACGCCAAATCCAAAAGGTGAACTAATTTCTTTAGACGATTACAGAACTCGTTACCGTCAATATCGTTCAGATAGCAAGCTAAAAGATTTACACCAAAAGAAACCATTTATTTGTATTTGGGACGACCACGAAGTAGCAAACGATTCGTATAAAGGTGGTGCTGAAAATCATCAAGAAAACGAAGGAAGTTATACCGCTAGAAAAAATAGTGCTCTACAAGCATACAGCGAATATTTACCAAATACGACGAATATCGCGGATAATGAAATTATCTACAGAAATTTAAAAATAGGAAATTTAGCCGATTTAATTTTATTAGATACCCGAATTATAGGGCGTGACAAACAATTAGAATACGCTAATTTTTACACCTCAAAAGGAGAATTTGACGTTGCTTCTTTTCAAAAAGAATGGCTAAATCCTAACAGAACCATGTTAGGAACGACTCAAAAAACGTGGTTTACAAATCAAATAGCATTATCAAATTCGAGTTGGCAAATTATAGGGCAACAAGTTTTAATGGGTAAAATGCTAATGCCTGCTGAATTGTTACCAATTTTAGCCCGTGTTTCGGCAGAAGCAGCAGCTGGAGGAGCATCGGCAGAGACTTTTGGTATTTTTCAGAAAGCTATTACCGAATTGGTGATTATCAAAACAAGATTTTTGAAAAAAGACCCAAGTTTAACCCCGCAAGAAATAGCTAGAATAAAAACCGTTTTACCTTATAATTTAGACGCTTGGGACGGTTACTTTATGGAAAGAGAAGCGCTTTTAGCAAGCTTTAAAAATAAAAAAGTAGTTGTTTTAGCAGGCGATACTCATAATGCTTGGCAAAGTGATTTAACCAATGTAAGCGGTGAAAAAGTAGGCGTAGAATTGGCAACAAGCTCGGTATCATCACCAGGTTTAGAAAAATATTTAGGTGCAGGAGCATTACAATTAGAAAAGGCATTACAGCTTTTAGTAGATGATTTAAAGTATAGCGATTTTTCGAAAAGAGGCTTTATGGAATTGCAAATAAATCAAGCATCTGTAGTTTCAAATTGGAATTATGTAAATACTGTAACCAACGAAACCTACACCACAGAAATAGGGCATAGTGTAACGGTTTAAACATGTAAAGTAAAAAAACAGTAATATTAAAAAGAGTTCCTTAAAATTTATTTTGAGGAGCTTTTTTGTTTTTAAATATTTTTTTTGAAGCAATTTCCCGCTTTCCGCACTCGCTTTTTTTATTTTTCAAAAGAAAAAAATAAAAAAGAGCTCAAACAATTGCTTCAATCGGGGCTAGGTTTTTTACAACATATTAAAATTATAGAAATAATGAAGCTTTTTCTCTAAAGAATAAAATCGTATCATTGTGTTTAATAACAGTGTTTTTTTATGAAAAGAATAATGATGTGTCTTGCTTTTATTTCACTAATTAGTTGTGAAAATTTTGGCGGATTAAAAGTACTTGTTAATTTACCAAAAAAATTAGAAGAAGTTTCAGGAATTGAACAAATAAAACATTCAAAATTACTTTGGATGCTTAATGATAGCGGAAATAAAGCAATTATTTATGGTGTTAATACCGATGGTAAAATTATCCGTGAAGTTGCTGTAAATGCTAAAAATAATGATTGGGAAGATATCGCATCCGATGAAAAAGGAAACTTATATATTGCCGATTTTGGAAATAACGATAATAAACGTAAAAATTTAAAAATCCTTAAAATAAATCATCAAGATTTATTAGAAAAAGATATTGTTGATGTAGAAAAAATTAAGTTTTCGTATGCTTCGCAAAATAATTTTCCTCCTAAAAAGAAAAAGCGTTTTTTTGATGCCGAAAGTTTACTATATAAAAACGGATTTTTATATATTTTCACTAAAAGTAGAGTTAAAAATAGTTACGGAACAACAACATTATATAAAGTTCCTGCTAAAAAAGGGAATCATATAGCAAAGCGTATTTCAACTTTTGAAACTTGTAACGCTTTACCTTGTTGGATTACAGCATCAGCAATATCTTCTGATGGAAAAAAAATAGCCTTATTAAATAGTCAATCGGTTTTTATATTGACTGATTTTAATGATGATGATTTTTTCTCTGGAAATATTAAAGAATTTTCATTAGGGCATATATCTCAAAAAGAAAGTGTCACTTTTAAAGATAATAATACCCTTTATATTGCTGATGAAAAAGCACATGGAAAAGGAGGAAAGTTATATGAGTTTTCGCTTAAATAAAGGAAAACAATAATAATGTCCATCCGATAACTAATAATAAACCACCTAAAGGCGTTATTGGTCCTAAGAATTTCATTTTTTTTCCTTTTGCAGAGGATAAAACTAATCCGTAAATGCTAAAAGAAAATAGAATAATTCCTATAAAAAAAGCCCAACTCATAAATTGATTTGGAGTAGGGAAATAACTTCCTATAAACAATAAAACAATGGCATGATACATTTGATATTTTACGCCTGTTTCAAACGAGTTTAATTGTTCTTCTGATAAAATTTTCTTTAAAGCATGTGCGCCAAAAGCACCAAAAATTATCGATAAGCCTCCAAATAAAGCTCCTGATATTAATACTATTTGTTGTGTAATCATATTATTATTATTATTATTAAAAATTAAAACCTAAAGAAAAAGCTATTTGTAAGCCTTCTTGGCTATTAAATGCAGAAACTTTAGCTGTCATCATATTTGCAGCATTAAAAAACATACCTCCACCAATAGAGGTATTCCATTTATCAGAATCCATATTTTTCATCCATACTTTACCATAATCAAAACCTCCGTAAACTCCAATGTATAAAGGAACTAAACTTGTTTTTAAAGTGGTTAAATTTAGGCGAATATCAGTACTATGATAAAAAGCATTTTTACCTGTAAAACGTTCATTTCTATATCCGCGTAATCCGTTATTTGCTCCTAAACTGGCTCCTTGGTAAAACTCAAAACCATCACCAAAGGTAAGATGTCCTTTAAACTTTGTAGCTAGTACTAATTGACTGCTAGAAATTAGTTTGTAATCAAAAGAAACAGATGGAATTGTATATGCAAACTTGTTCTTATTACTCAAATTTGAAGTATAACCAACTTGTAACGCAGTTTTCATTCCCATAGTAGTAAAAGCAGGATTGTCAGTGTTTTCAAAAGTATAACTAGCTTCGGCATTTAAAAAGTTTTGACGGTCAAAATTCATTGTTTGTGTTGTGATAAATCGACCAGAAGTTTCATCAATTTTAAATGATTGATAGTTAATTCCTAGTTTTATTTCAGCAGCTAAATCACTTTTCCAATGAATAGAGGAACCTGCAATTAATTTTCTAATTTTAACTCGATTATAGTTTTTATCTTTAAGATTATCAGCCTCTAAGTTTATAGAATTATTTCCAAATCCGAAGAAGTTTATAGCATAATTAGGACTTGTGTACATTGCGTTAAATCCTAAATTCCAATTACCGATAATATTTGCAAATTCATTGGAATAATTTAATTCAAAACCATCAGTAGCAAAATAATATGCCCCAGAAATTTTATGCTGTGTTGTAAACGGATTTCTTTCAAAACCGTAAGTCGTATAGGTATTAGAAACACCTATTTTAAAACCGTCATCAGGATTTGTGCCAATAATAGGCACTAAAACATTGGTGTTATTTTTTAATTTTTTATAATCGTATATGTTTATTTCGTAATCGTCAGTTAATTTTTTACGTCCTTTATTGGTGATAAAAGTATTTTTCTTTGATTTATAATCGTAAACTTTTACTTTTTTACCATTTCGAATATCATAATTATCATTGTTTTGACCACCAATAATTCGAAGTTTAATCAGATTATTTCCATTACCTTTTACTACAAAAACATCGTCATCATCTAAACCATATATCCATATTTCTTTAGTTTCAGAATGATTATAAGTTCTCTGATGAAAAACAGCACCTTTTTCTCCTTTTTTAATTCTGTAGGCGGTAACGTTTGTTTGTCCGTTTGGTAATCGATTAATTTCAAACCAATCGTCTTTATTAGTTCCTTTAATTATTTGAAATTTATTAATATGATTAAAATAAATATCAGATATTTTTTGCAGATTTTGTCTTCTTCCTTGTAATTTTTTCTTGATGATTTTAATTGTTTCACCTTGTACTTCATCAGGAAAATTATTGAAAGCTTCTGTTATAATTTCATCTGTAATTGTAGCTGTAATATGTTTTACTTGAGCATCCCAAACTTTTTTATCGGATTGACTAATTAAAGACATATCTAAAGGATACGGCTCTAAATTAAACCATTTCGGACTTTTTAAATCTTCTTGATATGCTTTCATTAAGCGTAAATCAGGAATTATTCTGGTAGCGATATTTAATAAAAAACCATCTCCCATAATAGAAAAAGCTTGATCTCTATCTCTAGGAACAGGGCGATAAATAGTGTGTCCATTTTCCTTAAAAACAGCCCAACGCCATTGGTCTTCGTGTCTGTCCCAGTCGCCAATTAACATATCAAACAAACGAGCTTTTATATAAGCAGGTTCATCTAATATGTGTTTTTCACTTTTAGCTAATTTTTTTAATAAATCATCTGTGCTAATTATTTTATCAGAAAAACCAAAACTTGCTTTATCGCCATGACCAGAAGCGGCACGTTCTTCAATCATATATAATTCATCACCAAATTCAGTATTAAAAGAACCCAATGCATTTTGTTTTGGAATATAATATAAAACAGGATTTGTATGATAAATTCCAGCAGCTTTAGATAGCGTTCCGATGGTAAAAGGTGCGTAAGGATGCGAGCCTGTAAATGCGTCTAATAATAAGTTTTCTGTATATGTATCATCAAATTGATCCTTTAAATATTGATCTTTAAAAGCAACTGCTTGTAAATATTGAACAGCATTTTTACGCAAAGCACGCATTACATATTCACGTCCTTTTTTATCGCGTAAGCGTAATGATTTAGATTGATTTCCACCACCTTTTCTAATAGGTCTTAATCCGCCAAAAAGAGTATCTAAATTTACAGTTGGCGCTGTTACTTTTGTTCCGAAATCTTTTCGATAACGTTTTCCCCAAAAATATTCGAATGCTTTTGCTTTTTTGACTTCCTTATCACTGTAAATACTAGCCGATTTTTCTTTAATATTTCGATAAGGATAGGTAATAAAATTCTTGTTTTTATCCGCAGGGAAAATAGTAGTTTGATAGACTACTTTATTTTCATTTACAGAATAAAAACGAACATTAGAACTTCCATCTTTATAAATATCTAATTTAGCAAAACCTTGACTTCCGTAAGTGAATTTTGCACCTCCAGCTAATTTAGTAGCACTATTTTTTGATCCTGAACCACTAATTATTTGTGGTAAATTATCTTCAACAATGTATTGTAAACTATGCTCGTGACCAGATACAAAAATGGTTTTTTCATTTTCTTGAGCTAAAGTTACAATGTGTTTTTTAAGTTCGTTATATTTTTTATTTTGTAAATCAACATTGGCAATACCTGTAGTTTTTCTTAGGATATTTTTTAATGTTCCTAAAACAGGAAGTGGGCTCATGTGACTTTTAAATGAATAATAACCACCGTGAGAACCATTGGTAAACATCGGGTGATGCATGGCAATAATTGTTGTTTTTCCTCTTGCTTTTTTAATTAATCCTTTAAATTCATCAAAGAATTTTTTCCGTGTTTTTATATTGCAATTATCATTTATTTTAGGATGATTATCCCAATTAGTAACATACCAATGAGTGTCGACAATAATTAATACGACATCTTTCGAAATAGTTACTTTTTTTAATGGACAGCCATTTTCGGGTAAAAAAGAATTTTTTCCTAATGCTTTTTTAACTAATTTTTCTTGTCTTTTTAAGCCATCTAAACCATTGTACCAATCATGATTTCCAGGGATAAATATTGAATTACCTGCAAATTTTTCAGCAATATCGGTTTGTACTTTAATTCGATGTTTTGCTAATGAATATTTTTTTGATTTTTTAGATGGAACTCCTGTTTCGTACACGTTATCACCTAAAAAAAGTAAAGTCGAATTTTTTGGCGCTGTACGAATATGGTTATTCAAATATTTCAATGCAGGTGATGTTTTTCCTAAGTCAGAATTTCCAGCATCGCCAATTAAATAAAAAGTATGAGCGATTTTTTTATCAGTATTTAAATTGTTTTTTGTTTCTTTATTCAAATATTTTACAGCCTTTTTATCGGCATATTGAGCGTTATAAGTTGCACAGCCAGTAAGTAGATTAATGGCGAAAAAAACCAGCAAATATTTAAACTTCATATATTGATTAATTAGACTGTAAAAATACTTTATATTCTTTGAAATGATTAATAAAATAGTAGATTAAGAACTACAACTTAAAGCAGAACAGCCAACTTTATTACGAGCCCATTCTGGACGTTTTGCAAACCATTTTTGATGCTTTTCTTGTTCATCATAAGGGTTTTTTAACAACTCATATAATTTATCAATTAAATTATAATCACCTTTATTGGCATCATCAATAGCTAATTGTGCCATATAATTTCGCAATACATATTTCGGATTTACAGCATTCATTTTTTCTTTTCTTACTGAATTAGAAAAAGTTTCTTGTTGCAATCTTTTTAAATAACGATTAAACCAATCTTGCCAATGATTTTTAATCGCGTCTTTTACTTCTATAATCGTATAAAATGCCTCTTTTATTTTATCAAAAGCAGTTTCAAAACTATCATCTGAAGAAATTAATGATAAATTTCTAAAGAAAAGTGTCATATCAATTTCCGTTAATTGTAGCGTTTCTTCTAAGCGTCCAATTAATTCATAATCGTTAGTATCTTCAGAAAATAAACCGATTTTCGATGTCATCATTTCTAAATATTTCTTTTGATAAATATCAGAATATTCATCTAAAATTTCTTGTAAAGGCGGCGCTTCTTCGATAAGTGGAAACAATGAATTTGCTAATTGAAATAGATTCCAAACACCAATTTGTGATTGATTTCCGTAACGATATCGCTTGTGCTGATTGTCGGTTGTATTTGGTGTCCAGCCAGCATCGTAGCCTTCTAACCATCCGTAAGGACCATAATCTATGGTTAATCCGAGGATAGACATATTGTCGGTATTCATAACGCCGTGAACAAAACCAACACGTTGCCAATCGACAATCATTTCAATAGTTCGGTTTCTTATTTGGGTTAAAAAATCGAGATATTTTTGTTTTCCTTCGGATGTAATTTCAGGGTAAAAATGCTTGATTGTATAATCTGCTAATGTTTTTAAAGCAGGATGATTTTTTCTAGAGGATAAAATTTCAAAGCTTCCAAAACGGATAAAACTTGGTGCTAAACGGCTTACAATTGCGCCTTTTTCGTAGGCTTGATTTCCGTTGTATAACATATCTCTTAAAACGTCATCACCCGATAAACTCAAGGATAAAGCTCGAGTTGTTGGAACGCCCAAATGAAACATAGCTTCGCTACATAAATATTCTCTTACCGATGAGCGTAAAACCGCCAAACCATCTGCAGTTCTTGAATATGGAGTTCCTCCAGCACCTTTTAATTGTATTGCCCAACGTTTATTATTGTGTACAACTTCGGTTAAATTGATTGCTCTACCATCGCCTAATTGCCCTGCCCAATTTCCAAATTGATGTCCGCCATAACACATCGCAAATGGATGCGTGTTTTCTAAGACTTTATTTCCTGTAAAAACATTTACAAAATCTTCTGATTTAGCATCTTTTTCAGTTAATCCAATTGCTGTTAACATTTCTTGGGAAACATTGAAGTAACTTCGGATTTGCTGTTTTTTTAGGTTCAACAAACGAAAAGCAAGCATCTAAAACTTGTCTTCGGGTATTTTCTAAAATTTTATCAGCAGGTAATTCTTTTGTAAAAGTATTTTGAATGTTAAGCTTCATTGTTTTTTGGATAAATGGATTGACAAAATTACGGTAAATTACTTTAATTTATGAGCATGTAATTTTCGAAGTGTTGCTAATTTTGGCGAAATAACAAAACTACAATAACCTTGTGTTTGGTTTTGTCTGTAATAATTTTGATGTGCTTTTTCTGCCTCATAAAAAATAGTATATGAACTAACTTCGGTAACAATTTTATCTTCATAAAAAGGAGCAACTTCAGTTAAAACAATTTCTGAAATTTCTTTTTGAGCTTCATTATGATAAAAAATTACAGAACGATATTCAGTTCCTTTATCCGCCCCCTGCTGATTTAAGGTTGTCGGATTGTGAGTTGTCATAAAAATTATTAAAATATCTTGATACGAAATTATATTAGCATCAAAAGTAAGTTGAATTACTTCGGCATGTCCTGTTAATCCGCTACAAACTTCTCTATATGTTGGATGCCCAGGAACATTTCCGCCAGCATAACCAGAAACTACTTTTTCAATACCTTTTACTTCCTGAAAAACTGCTTCTGTACACCAAAAACATCCACCGCCTAAAGTGGCTATTTGTAAATTTTGATTAGTCATTAAATTGAATTATTTTAATTTTTATTTAAAATCATTGATTCCGAATTGATGCAATATCTTAAACCACTAGGTTCAGGACCATCAGGAAAAACATGTCCTAAATGTGCATCACAACTATTGCATAAAACTTCTACTCGTACCATTCCAAAAGTTGTATCTCTATGATATTTAATAGCATTTTCGGTAATTGGTTGTGTAAAACTTGGCCATCCAGAGCTTGAATCAAACTTAATAGTAGAATCAAATAAAGGAGTATCGCAACAAATACAGTTGTATTTTCCTTGATCATAAGCAGTACATAATTCTCCAGAAAAAGGACGTTCAGTTCCTTTTAAACGGGTAATTCTGAATTGTTCATTAGTTAATAATTCTTTCCATTTTTCTTCGGATTTTTCAACCCTTTTTATTGGTGTTGGGTTTCCGTTTACTGCAAAGTGAATAATATTTTTCCAAGTAAGCATCTTAAAATATTTTGGTGATTAATTGTAATAATTTGTTTTTTCTGTAATCTTATATATTGGTAGTAATAGAGTCGTTTTAATCTTGTCAAAATTACAATTAATAAGAGTAGAATAATATCCTTAATTTAGCAAAAAATCTTTTTGATGGAAAATTTATTAATTGAAGCTGAAAATTTTGTTGTTACTCTTTTAAATGAAAAATTAGATACTTCATTTATATATCATAATGTACTTCATACCCAACGAGTAGTAGCAAAAACGAAAGAATTAATAAAAGAAGCAGAATTAACAACTGAATTATCAAATATATTATTGTTAACAGCGTGGTTTCAATGATACAGGTTATACAAAATCAATAAAAAATCATGAAGAAGAAAGCGTTAAAATAGCAACAAAATTTTTAAAAAAACATGATGTTTCTGAAGCTGTTATTTTACAAGTTTCAGAGTTGATTTTAGTTACTAAAATTTGTGTAAAACCTGTAACCAAGTTAGAAAAAATAATTAAAGATGCTGATTGTGCTCATTTAGGAAGTAAAAATTTTAGCGATTATACATTATTATTAAGAAAAGAGTGGGAGCTGACTAAAGTAGCTGTTTTTTCTGATGAAAAATGGCTAGAAGAAAATATTAAATTCTTAACAAAACAACGTTTTTATACAGATTTTGCAGTTAAAAACTGGAGTAAAATAGCAAGTAAAAATTTAGCTGAATTATTAAAAAATCAACAAAAATTAAAACAAGAAAATAAGAGATTACAACATAAAAAAGAGGAATTAGCTTTTAAAAAAAACAAAGTAGAGTTACCCGAAAGAGGTATTGAAACGATGTTTCGTGTTGCTTTAAGAAATCATATTACTTTAAGTGATATTGCAGATACGAAAGCGAATATTTTGTTATCGGTAAATGCTATTATTATTTCGATGAGTTTATCTACTTTAATTCCAAAATTAGACAATCCGACGAATCATTATTTAATAATTCCATCGTTAATATTTGTTTTGTTTACGGTGGCTTCTATTATATTGTCTGTAATGGCAACCCGTCCAAATGTAACACAAGGGAAGTTTACTAAAGAAGATGTTGCGAATAAAAAAGTAAATTTATTGTTTTTTGGAAATTTTCATCAAATGAATCTTCCTGATTTTGAATGGGCAATGAATGAAATGATGAAAGACCGTGATTATTTATACGGTTCATTAACCAAAGATTTATATTTTTTAGGCTTAGTTTTAAACAGAAAATATAAATTACTAAGAACAACTTATACTGTTTTTATGATAGGAATTATTATAAGTGTAATTGCTTTTGTTGTAGCATTTCAAATACAAGAAAATTCAAATATTTTATAAATAATATAGGTTAAGTTAATTTTTAAACTCTTCGATTAAAGTATCAATTGTTATTGTTTTTTTAGCGTCAAAATCAGATTGATAAAGTACCGCTACACGAAGTGCTTTTAAACCAGAAACTCCTTGTAAATCTTCTAACTCTAAAGTTTCAACTTCACCTAATAAATTTTTAGCTTGTAGGTATTTAATATATTTTAAATATTCTTTAGCATCTTTACTTTGTGAATAAACAATAGAAATTTTACCAGGGATAGTAAGACGTTTTTTGGTGCTTTTTATATGAATTTTGTCAATTCTTTTTTTGATGATTTCATAACGAATATTATAAGCTCCATCAACATCAAATTGTTTTTCATCCATTCTAAATTTAATAGATAAAGGCGTGCTGTGTACTAAAATTAACGATGCAACTTGTAAATCATGCTCCATAGATTTACGTGTCGTATTCGCTACATTTTCCATTTCGCACATAAGTTGTAATTGCCATAAACGAAGATTATAAAGGTATAATTCATCGAAATTTTTATTTTTAGTTAAAGATTGCCCGATATACATATTGTATTCTACACCATCAGTTTTATAGCGTTCAAAATAATGCGGAAACATTATTTGTGCATCTTCTTGTTTACAATCTATAAATTTAGCTAATTTATCATTTAATAAAGTAACACTTTGTTCGTAGGCTTTTCGTTTTTCATAAACAACGTGCAAATTGCTATCTAAACGGTTCATGTAAGTATTTACAACAACCAATAAGTTGTTATTAAGTGTTTTTATGTGTTTAAAAACAGGATAAATTTCACGTTTTAAAAACTCTAAAATACCAATTTCATCACCAGCTTTTAAACCTGTATTCACATCTTTTAAATAGTCATTTACTCGAAACATCAATTCATTATAAATAGGTAATTTCTCAGATACACAAGCTTCTTTTAATACTGAAATAGCTAAGGTAAGTTGAGTAATTAAATCTTCTTTAATAGCTTCATTTCTGGCAAAAGATGAGCCTTTTATATCTGATTGACCATATAAAGGGTACACATTATTAAATACTATTTGTTCAATTTTTACATTTTCTTTTTCGGCATAAATATCGGCTTGATATTGTTCGGCAGCTTCATAAAATTTCCATTTTACAGTTTCGTGTAAAGAGGTGTAGTGTTCTTGTATAGTAGCTTCTAAAATGTTTGAATACTCTTCTGATGAGCGATTAACAGCCACTTTAAAAACAGGAATAATATCTTTTAATTTTTGCTGATTTACAGAGTTTAATTCATAAGGTCTTGGAGAAGCTATTTCTAATAATGCTAAGTCGTTATTGTTGCTTGCTTTAATAGGAATTAATAAAATACTTCCAATATTCTGATTTCTTAATCTTTTAGAAAATTCATTTTCTTTTGATGAATTTCCGTAGTTTTTGGTGTCAGATATAGCAATTATTTTTTGCTCTTTAAATACTTTAGTAACTATATCATTACAAAAAAAGGTACTACAAGTTATTTTGTTTTCATTTTTTAATAAAATGATACTTTCTGTTCTTTTAATACGTGTTGATTGTAATGATAAATCAGTGCTGTCAAATACTGAAAAACCGACTTTTAAATCTTTAATATTATAGAATTCACTTAATTCTTTGCGTAGTTTTTCAACAATAGTACCATCATCTTTTTGTAGTAAAGTTGTTCTTATTGATGAAATATTTTCATCAACAGTAACATCAAATAAATTCATAATACCAAAGCCTTTAAAAATATAGCTGTTTGGCGGAAATTTTTCTTTCCAAATAGCTATGTTATCATAACTATTTATAAGAATTTTAATATCATCTTCAGTAATTTCAGGAGCATTCTCTGAACGAGTAATCTCCATAAAATCGGCATTAAAAGCTACTCTGTAATGTTTTATTATGTCTAAATTTTTATCAGGAATATCAAAAAAAAATGGACGTTTTAAGTCAATAGGTTGTTTGTATACAATGTTTAAAATAAAAGTACATGCCATAATGTACATTTTATCGTCTTCAAAATCTCTAACTTTTAAAACATATTCTTCTCCAGCATTTTCAAGAATATTTTCTAATCGTTTTGTAAATTTAAACGACGTAAAAGAAAAAGGGACAGTAGCGGCTTTAATTTCATTTAATGTTAACATTTCAGGAAATAGAGTTTCTAGCAAAACATCTATAATATCTTCGTGTTTTTTTAATAATGAAAGGTCAGAAAATCCATTAATTAGTTCAGGATATTTTTCTACTTTATTTATAATTATGTTAGCCGATGCATTAAACGGATGTTTTTTAGCAGTATTACTAGCATATTCTTTAAGCATATTATATATTTTCTTAAAACTAATATTTAGTTGTAAGGGAAGTTCAATATCTTTAAAGGCGTCTAGTTTTCTAATTTCCATTAAATTATTTTCTTAATACGTTGCAAATTTATAAAATTGTGTACAATTAATTTTTTTGAAGCAACTTCCCGCTTTCTGCACTCGCTTTTTTTTGAAGAAAAATCAAAAAAAGAGCTCAAACAAATGCTTCAATCGGGGCTAGGCATACTAACTTATTTATTAAAATTATTTTTTAAATTTAGTAAATAAATAGCATTAAAATAAGCACAAAAAAAATAGTTTTTTCAGTTTTTTTTGCAAATTGATTTAATAATTTGAAAAGAAAATGAAAAAACTATTTTAATTTTTTTTAGACTAAAAATTATTTTTGTCTAAAATATATAATAATAGGAACTCCGTTAAAGTTATAATGCTGACGAAGTTGATTTTCTAAATAACGTCTGTACGGATCTCTAACATACTGCGGTAAATTCGCAAAAAATGCAAACTGTGGCGTGTATGTAGGTAATTGCATACAGTATTTAATTTTGATGTATTTTCCTTTAATTGCAGGAGGTGGATTTTGTTCTAAAATCTCTAACATCGTTTCGTTTAACTTACTTGTTTGAATACGACGTTTTCTGTTTTCAAAAACTTCAACAGCCGTTTCAATAGCTTTAAAAATACGTTGTTTTGTTAATACCGAAGTAAATACAATTGGCACATCACTAAAAGGTGAAATTTGCTGTCTTATTTTTGCTTCAAAGTCACGCATAGTATTGGTTTCTTTCTCTACCAAATCCCACTTGTTAACAAGTATTACAATTCCTTTTTTATTCTTTTCAGCTAGCCAAAATATTTTTTCATCTTGTCCTTCAAAATCACGAGTTGCATCAATAACTAAAATAGCAACATCACAATGTTCAATAGCACGAACGGCACGCATTACAGAGTAAAATTCTAAATCTTCTTTTACTTTTGATTTTTTACGAATCCCAGCAGTATCTACTAAGTTAAATTCAAAACCAAAACGATTGTATTTCGTATCAATAGAATCACGCGTAGTACCTGCAATATTAGTTACGATATTTCTATCTTCACCAATTAAAGCATTAATAAACGACGATTTTCCTGCATTCGGACGTCCTACAATTGCAAAACGAGGAAGTTCATTTTGTTCTTCTTCTTCTTCAAAAGGAATTTCTTCAGCAACGGCATCTAATAATTCACCTGTTCCACTACCATTTATTGAAGAAATAGTGTGATATCCTCCTAAACCAAGGTTATAGAATTCAACTGCATCTGCATCACGCATTGCATTATCTACCTTGTTAACAGCCATAATAATAGGCTTTTTAACTTGGCGTAATATTTTTGCAACTTCAGCATCCATAGGAGTAATTCCTTGTTCAACATCAACAACAAAAATAATTATATCAGCTTCTTCAATAGCTAATTGCACTTGTTTACGTATTTCTCCTTCAAAAATATCATCAGATCCGACAACATATCCACCAGTATCAATTACAGAAAATTCCTTTCCGTTCCATTCAGATTTTCCGTAATGTCTATCTCTGGTTACTCCACTTACAGAATCAACAATCGCTTCACGACGTTGTACTAAACGATTAAATAAAGTGGACTTACCTACATTCGGTCTTCCAACAATGGCTACAATACTACTCATTATACTAAAATTTTTGCAAAGATACAACTTACCTTACTATTATGAGCTGAATTTTAAAGACTATAATTTTTAGTACATTGTAGCAGAATAACTTTATACTATGGATGATAAATTATATAATCAAATTTTTTTAAAGCCAAGGTTTCAAATTGATTTTCAAATGAATTCAGAAGTGCTACTTAATGAAATAAAAAAGCATTTATCTGATGAAACAACTTATAAAATGAAAGTGGTAGATAATCATGTAATTATTGATGTTCCTGATAAAGAAACTCATTTTTGGTCTCCTCAGTTACAGTTGGAAGTAGAGGAAGTTACAGAAACAACATCTAAAATAAAAGGGTTATTTGGTCCAAAACCACAAGTTTGGACTTTTTTTATGTTCTTACATTTCGTAATAGCGACTGCTTTTTTTATCTTCGGAGTTGTAGCTTATAGTAATTGGTCGCTAAAAAAAACAGCAATACTACCCATAGTAATGTTGGTTGTTTTACCAATTATATGGGTAGTATTTTATTTTGTAGGAACTTTAGGAAAGGCTACAGGTAAAAAGCAAATGGATGAATTAAAAAGTTTTGCTAAAATATTATTGATGAAAATAAATTAGTCTTTATATCCAAAACGTTTTAACTGTTTGTCGTTAGAACGCCAGTTTTTATTTACTTTAACATATAATTCTAAAAACACTTTTTTATCAAAAAACAGTTCTAAATCTTTACGAGATTCTGTACCTACTCGTTTAAGTGCAGTACCTTTATGTCCTATAATAATTCCTTTTTGAGTATCACGTTCTACCATAATAACCGAACGGATTTTGATGATATTTTCTTCTTCAAAAAATTCTTCGGTTTCTACTTCAATAGAATATGGAATTTCTTTTTTATAGTGTGTTAATATTTTTTCACGTATTTTTTCATTGACAAAAAAGCGTTCAGGCTTATCTGTTAATTGATCCTTCGGATAAAAAGCAGGACCTTCAGGAAGTAATTCTATAATTTTAGTGAAAACAGAATCCACATTAAATTTTTCTAAAGCCGAAATTACATAGACAAAAGCATTTGGTACTTTATTTTTCCAGTATTCTATTTTTTCTTCAACTTCGTCTTGTGATGATTTGTCAATTTTATTTAATAATAAAATAACAGGAATTTCACTGTGGATTATTCTATTAAAAAAAGCTTCATTTTTTAATTCTTTTTCTCCAACTTCTACCATATAAATTAATACATCGGCATCATCAAAAGCTGATTTTACAAAATCCATCATTGAATTTTGTAGTTCATAAGCAGGTTTTATAATTCCTGGAGTATCAGAAAAAATAACTTGATGATTATCATCATTTACAATTCCTAAAATACGATGTCTAGTAGTTTGTGCTTTAGCTGTAATAATTGATAATTTTTCACCAACTAAAGCGTTCATTAAAGTTGATTTCCCAACATTTGGGTTTCCGATGATGTTTACAAATCCTGATTTATGTGTCATTTGGCAAAGATAAGCTGTTTAAATTAGAAATTAATTTTTTTATAGTGCTGTTATTGTATTAGTTAAAAAACATTTTACTTAAAAGTTTATTTTATTAGGTTAACTAGAATAAAAGAACGTATATTTGCACTCGAAATCGCGGGATAGAGCAGTAGGTAGCTCGTCGGGCTCATAACCCGAAGGTCACTGGTTCGAGTCCAGTTCCCGCTACTAAGCTCAAAAGCTTCACAGAAATGTGAAGCTTTTTTTATTTCTGTTAATTATAATAGTTTTCGAATACTTATAAAAACGAGAATCATTACAGAGTACCACAAGAAAAATGTAACAATGTATTCTTTTAAACCTAAAACTAACAGTAAACTTATAATTAGTAGTTGAAATCCAAGTCCGAAGGTAGATAAAGCTGTCATTAATAAATTAGGAAAGCGTTTTGTTTCTGGTGCATTTGAGTCTAATGCATAAATTGTTTTGTCAAATATTCCATATAGTGCTTTGTAAATTTTGAACAAAAGGTTTACATTTTTTTGTTTTTCTCCTTTTAAAGCTTTTGGTGTATTGTATTCAAAAATTCTACTTGTAGTATCGCCATTAACGTTGTTTCTTAGAATAACGTAATAGTAATTATATAGTGTTCCTTGTAATTGAATTGCTAAAAAGGCTAAAAAACTATAGACAAAAAAGGTATCTGTAATATACCATAGTGCTGCGAAAATAAAGAAGTTTAAAATAATATCAGCAACAGAATCAAGGTATCTACCTGTATGTGAAGGTGTTTTTTTTACTCTAGCTAGTTCTCCATCAGCTGCATCAAGTATCGATTTAAATAGTAAAAAAAAAGCAGCAGCCCAATAATAACCTAATAGTATACAGGCGATTCCCGTAACACCTGAAATGATAAACCATATAGTAACATCAATAGGAGTGTATGAAGTTTCTTTAATTTGATTAACTATTATTCTTGCTACTGGTCTTCCGTAGTCAGAAAGATCTATAAATTTATATTCTTTAGGTAATTTAGACATATTTTATTTTGAAAAATTTGAAAACTATATTGTTAATTAATTCTAAAAAGAGGTTTTATATTTTTAGTGGGCGACAAATATACGATAGCTTAATATATAATTGATATTAGTATTTCTTTTTTTGTTTACTCTTTTTGTGTTTTTATTAAACAATTGTTTAGCTTTGCTGAATAGTCTTAAAAGTACTGACTGTATCTAATTTTTTAATAGTAAGAATATTTATACAGAGAAAATATGAAATCAAAAATAAAAAATATACAGATTAATAATGATAATATAATTAGTAATTTTTCTATTGATGATATAGGTGATGACCATATGTACACTGGTTTAGAAACTCCTATGAAAGCTGATGCTTTTTTGTTATCTGATCATCAAAAGAAAGAGAAAATTTCTGATTTATTTGCCCAAATAATGGATGTTATGGGTTTAGATCTTACAGATGATTCTTTAAAAGGTACTCCAAATAGGGTTGCCAAAATGTATATAGATGAAGTGTTTTCAGGACTTAACCCTGCTAATAAACCTAAAATTGCATTATTTGACAATAAATATCAATATAACCAAATGTTGGTTGAAAAGAACATTACTTTTTATTCTAATTGCGAACATCACTTTGTACCTATAATTGGTAAAGCACATATTGCGTATGTGTCTTCAGGTAAAGTTATTGGTATTTCTAAGTTGAATAGAATTGTACAATATTATGCAAAACGACCTCAGGTGCAGGAGCGTTTAACAAATCAGATAGTAACAGATTTAAAAGCTATTTTAGATACAGAGAATATTGCCGTTATTATTGATGCAAAACATTTATGTGTTTCATCTAGAGGAGTAAAAGATGATGCTTCTGCTACAGTTACTTCTTTTTATGGTGGCGTATTTAATACATCAGAGAAAATTACAGAGTTACAAAATTATTTAAATCAGTAGTTTTATTACTTTTTTCTGAATTTTATTTATCAATAATAATTAATCATTTGTATTAGAAAAAACGATGAAAAGAATATCAAAAGCAAAATTAACGGGAAGTGTTGTTATTAAAAAAAATCCCGAATCGATTTATAATATAGCAATCAATGGCCTAAATGGACAACCAATTTTGCTTTCAGCATTTAAAGGAAAGAAACTACTTTTTGTAAATGTTGCTTCTTCGTGTGGTTTTACCAAGCAATATAAAGAATTACAGGATTTAAGCGATAAGTATGCCGATAAACTTGTAGTTATTGGTGTTCCTTGTAATCAGTTTGGAAGTCAAGAGAAAGGAAATGCATCAGAAATTCAAGAATTTTGTGAGTTAAATTTTGGAGTTACTTTTTTGTTAACGGAAAAAGTAGCGGTTAAAGGAAATTATCAGCATCCTTTATATAAATGGCTTACTTCTGAAGCTAAAAACGGAGTTAAAAGTTCAAGTGTAAAATGGAATTTTCAAAAGTATTTAGTAGATTGTACAGGAAATTTTATTGATTATTATTACTCAACGACCACACCAATGAGTTCAAGAATAACAATGTATTTATAATGGTTTTAGATAATATAACACTTTTAGTAGATTTTGGACTTGTTGTTTTAATTTGGATTGTACAGCGTATTATATATCCAAGTTTTTTATATTATAAAACTTCAAAATTACTTATTTGGCATACCGAGTACATGGCACGTTTTAGTGCTATTGTAATACCATTGATGCTTGGTCAACTGGCTATTTCCATATATCAGCTTTTTATTGATATTAATAGTAATTCCTTTATAAGTTTTGGAATTATAGTATTATTATGGATGTCTACTTTTTTACAATTTGTACCGATACACACTCATATTTCAAAAGGAATTGTTACTGAAGAAATGTTAAAATCATTAGTGCATAAAAACTGGATACGAACTGTTTTATGGACATTATTATTTTTATATCATTTTATATTATCCATCGTAATAATCTAAGTTTAAAAAAGTATTTTTAAAGTCTGTCATTTTTTGGATGAACTTTTTATTTTCTTTATAGTTTTTGTTCTTTATAAATTGAATAAAACTTCCGTTAGCGTGTATGCTAAATGTTTCATTACTATATATAACAAGGCGATAGTAAGGAATTATCCAAGAATAACGTCCTAATTTATTGGTAAAATGAACTATAATTCCTTTTGGTCTTAATTCAATATTAGCATATTTTATGGCATATGATTCGTTGCTTTTAGGTTGTAACTTAGTACTTAATTCTTTTATAATAAATCGACTAGACCCTACACCACCAATTTTAATTTTATCAAAAAAAGAAAAAGATTTTCCTAGTTTTTGTTTACTTTCTGTAATGTAGTTTTTATTAGTATAAGTTGTATTAAATAACATTATGTATGTATTTTAATTTATATTTTAATGAGAAATAGCTAAATTTATTAAATATTTTTCACCATTATTTAGGTGTATTTGTTGTTTTTCGATAGGCATTTTATCAAACATACGTACTAGCATTCCTAACCTTGGATTTGATAAAAAGAAATTACGATGTATGTGCATAAACCTCCAAAATAGTCCATCCCAAACAGCTTGCCATTCTCCTTTTTTATAATTACTCATTTTAAGAATATAGTTGCTACCACTTATATAAGGTTTTGTAGCTATTAATCCACCATCTGAAAACTGACTCATTCCGTAAATATTGGTAACCATTACCCAGTCGTAAGCATCAATAAAAAGTTCCATAAACCATTTATATACTTCATCAGGGTCAAATTCGCAAAGCATCATTGAAATTACCTAATATCATTAAGCGTTCTATATGATGACAATAGCCAGTTTGTAATACTTTTTTTATCGTTTTATCGATAGGAGGAATGCCTGTAGTTCCGTTATAAAATGAAGCGGGTATTTTCTTTTTAAATTTCCAAAAGTTAGTAGTGCGTTCTTCACTTCCTCTAGTTTCATAAACACCTCTTACAAACTCTCGCCAACCTATAATTTGTCTAACAAAACCTTCTGTAGAGTTAATTGGGATATTGTTTTCCTCTGCGTAGGTTAGACAGGTTTCTATGATTTCATTAGGAGTTATCAATCCTACGTTTAGCATAGGAGTTAATACACTATGATTAAGTATTGAATTTTCTGAAACAATAGCATCTTCGTATGTTCCAAATTCTAAAAATCGTTGTTCTAAAAACTGAACGAACCACTGTTTTGTGTTTTTAAAATTAGTTGGATATAATGAGTATTCTGTTAAGTTTCCTAAGTTAGAAGAAAAGTGAGTTTGTACATATTGTATAGCTTCTTTATAATAACTGTCTGTGTTAGGAAATTGAATTGGAGGAGGTGTTTTTTTTGCAGGATATTTTTTTCTGTTTTCGGTATCAAAAGTCCATTTTCCACCTGTAGGTGTTCCATCTGGTTCTATAAGTATATTACGTTTTTTTCGTTGTTCAGTATAAAAAGTTGTTTGATGGTATTTTTTTTTATCCTTTTTAAAGAAGCTTGTTAACTCTTCTTTTGTATTTATAAATAAAGGTGATTTGTATATTTTAGTTGTAATATTATTATCTAAACATCCTTTTTTTATTCTTTTTTCAAGCCAATTATCCGTAGTGTCTATATAATTAATATGAGTAATATTTTTGTTTTTTAAATAAGGAATTAATATTCTTATATCAGAAATGGGGTTAATACTTTCAATATAATATATTTCGATATTTTTAATATTACTAATGTAATTGGCATAGTGCTTCATAGTGGCTCTATGAAATGCTATTTTTTGTTTATGAAAAGAGTATTGCTTAAAAAATAAATATTCTTCAATAATATATATACGAGTATTATTTTCAAAAATAGGAGAGTTTTGAAATAATTGATGAGGGAATACTAGATTAACTTGTTTCATTTTTTATTTCGAGAACGTTGACTGCAATATTTTACTTCATTCCAGTTTTTTTCCCACTTTTTACGCCATGTAAAGGGTAGTTTACATACTAGACATATTTTTTGAGGGAGATGTTGCTTTTTCATTTTTTTAAATTCATAATTTTTTTTGCTATTACACTTTTTCCCATATTTGATCAACATTTAAATAAAAACTGCCTAATGAGTTAAAAGTACATTCTTCTGGTGCTATAATCGAAAGAAATGATTCACCATTATCTCTTTTATAAAGATGATAAATTTGTCCTATAATTGGTTCAAAAGTAAATTTTGCTTCAAAAATAAGTTTGTTGTATTCAAAATCTTCCATCATTTTATCATAGGCTACTTTTAACTCTAAGTACTGTGTAGCTACTTTATGATTTATTTTATTGATGCTTCTATTTTTCCAAGCAATAGTATCTGTTGTAGTAATTACTGGTGCTCCTACAGATGTTGCATATGGTTTAAGATAGGCATCGTATTTTTGAGTTTCTGCATTAAAAACTACATTATCAGGTTTTTTATTTTTAGTCATTTTATAAAATGGTATTAATTAAGTTTTTCTATTTTTAGCATAACTTCTTCTGCTTCAAAACTTTTTTTATCACTCATTTTTCTATTTGTTGTAGATAGTGTATGTGCTTCTTTTAAAAGTTTTTCATATTGATATTGAAGTTTTTCTTTTTCTGTTTTCTTTTTAAATATTCCAAACATTTTTTATTAGGTTTTATAGTTATATTTCTGATTAATTATTTTATAAAGATAATAAATGTTTAATTAATTTTATAATTTGTTAAACAAAACATCAAGTTAAATAGTTTCTAATGATGTAAACTATTGTTAGACTGCTTTTTTACGCTTTTATTTTTATCAAAAAAAAATATTTAAAAAAAACTGTATTTATTAGGTTAACTAGAATAAAAAAACGTATATTTGCACTCGAAATCGCGGGATAGAGCAGTAGGTAGCTCGTCGGGCTCATAACCCGAAGGTCACTGGTTCGAGTCCAGTTCCCGCTACTAAGCTCAAAAGCTTCACAGAAATGTGAAGCTTTTTTTGTGCGTAAAATAAAATAAATAAAAAACATTTTTATTTATTACGTAATAGAAAAAGGTTGTATATTTGCACCCACAAATCGCGGGATAGAGCAGTAGGTAGCTCGTCGGGCTCATAACCCGAAGGTCACTGGTTCGAGTCCAGTTCCCGCTACTATAAAAAGAGTAATCAGCAATGATTACTCTTTTTTTTTGTTAAATTTTCAAAATAACTGCAAATTTTTTTTTGATGTAATCGTATTTGATGTAGAAAGATGTTATTTTTACAGAAAATATCAATACAACTATTAATTAAATGATAATGAGGGAATTACTGACAATCGCAATATTTTTCGTAAGTGTTTTTTCTTACGGACAAATGGATAACCCTGTAAAATGGACTACTGCAGTAGAAAAAATATCAGAAGAAGAAATTGAATTAATAGCGATAGTAACTCTAGAGGATGAATGGCATATTTATTCTCAAAAAATGGAAGAAGGAGGTCCTGTAGCAACTTCGTTCTCTTTTAGAGGAGATCAACGTTATATTAAAAAAGGAAATACTGAAGAGGAAGAAGGGCATATTGTAAATGATGAAATATTTGCAATGAGTATTAAGTATTTTAATAATACAGCAGTATTTAAACAACGAATTAGATTAAATACAAATGAAAAATTTATCATAAAAGGAACTGTTGAATATATGGTTTGTTCTAATGAAAGTTGTTTGCCTCCTGAAGAGGTAGCTTTGTCTTTTCAAGTTAATTAACCCCCATAATAAATTTATATGAAAAAAATATGCATATTTTTTGTCTTATTGATAAACTTATCAGTAACAGCTCAGATATTTAATCCTATTCAATGGAAGACCAAAGTAGAAAAGATAACTGATTCAAAATATAAATTAATTACAGAAGCTACAATTAAAGATAGTTGGAGCTTATATTCTCAAGAAGTACCTAAAGGAGGGCCAATTCCGACAACTTTTTTTTATAATGATAAAGAAAATAAGATAAAATTAATAGGAAAGACAGAAGAACCTAAGGGAAAAATTAAGTTTACAAAACTATTTAATGACGAAGGAATGTCTATTAAGTCATTTGCTTATAAAGCAGTTTTTAAGCAAGAAATAGACTTAACTGATCCTACTGTAAAAACAATTAATGCTTTTGTCGAATTTATTGCTTGTACAGATGAGCAATGTTTACCTCCAAAAGAAATCGATTTAGTTTTTGATTTAACGAAAGCTATTGTAAAAAAACAAAATATTTCAGAGGTTAATAAATCAACTAATACTAATAAGAAAGATAAAAAAGGAATGATAGCTATCTTTTTTATTGCTTTTTTATCAGGATTTGCAGCTTTGTTAACGCCTTGTGTTTTTCCAATGATTCCAATGACAGTAAGCTTTTTTACCAAACAAAGTAAAAGTAAAGCTGAAGGAATTAGAAATGCTATTATTTATGGAGTATCAATAATTGGAATATATGTATTATTAGGAAGTGTAGTAACGGGTGTTTTTGGTGCCGATGCTTTAAATGCGTTGTCAACAAATGTATGGTTTAATGTCGCTTTCTTTTTGATATTAGTAATTTTTGCAGTATCATTTTTAGGTGCTTTTGAAATAACATTGCCAAGTTCTTGGGCTACTAAAGTAGATTCTCAAGCAGATAGAGGTGGTTTAATTGGTATCTTTTTTATGGCATTGGCTTTAGCAATTGTATCGTTTTCATGTACAGGACCAATTGTAGGAACATTATTAGTAGAGTCTGCATCAAAAGGAGGTATCGCACCTATTGTTGGTATGTTAGGTTTTTCTTCAGCAATAGCAATACCATTTGCATTATTTGCAATGTTTCCAGGTTGGTTAAATTCATTACCAAAATCGGGTGGATGGTTAAATACAGTAAAAGTAGTTTTAGGATTTTTAGAATTAGCCTTGGCTTTTAAATTTTTATCGAATGCCGATTTAGTTTTACAATTACATTTATTTGAAAGAGAAGTTTTTATTGCTATTTGGATAGCAATATTCGGAGCTTTAGCATTATATTTATTAGGTAAAATTAAGTTACCACATGATGATTCTCAAACTCATATTTCTGTAGGAAGATTGTTTTTAGGTTTAATTGTAGGAGCTTTTACCGTATATATGTTACCAGGTTTATGGGGAGCACCTTTAAATTTAATTAGTGCTTTTCCACCACCACAACATTATAGTGAATCTCCATATGGAGTAGGATTTACAAAGAAAAATACGCAGGTAGTTTCAGTTACTAATTCTGAAAAAACGCATACAGGTTTACCTGAAGGAGCACATTTAATGCCTCCTCATGATATTATTTCTTTTCATGATTATGATAAAGGATTGGCCTACGCTAAAAAAGTAGGAAAACCTGTTATGATTGATTTTACAGGTCATGCTTGTGTAAATTGTAGAAAAATGGAACAAAACGTTTGGGTAAAACCTAATGTTTTAGATGTATTAAAAACCAAAGTAGTTTTAATTTCTTTGTATGTTGATGATAAAAGAAAGTTAAAAGATGATGAGGTTGTTGAGTCTAAATTAAACCCAGGAAAAAAGTTAAAGTATATAGGTCAAAAGTGGAGCGAATTACAAACTATAAAGTATAAAGCAAATACGCAACCTTTTTATGTATTAATGGCGCATGACGAATCTAATTTAATTGATCCAGTTTCTTATACACCAGATCCTTCTGAATATTATGATTGGTTAACAAAAGGAGTATCAAACTTTAAGAAATAGAAAATACGACTTTCAAAATATCATAAAATAAAAAACACTTTAGAAATTTCTAAAGTGTTTTTTTGTAAATAATATTATATCAATATAAAAAATAAGCCTATTTTAAAGGATATAATTTTACATCTTTACCTAACCAAGCTTGTAACTTAGCGTAAATTTTTTGTTGATCTTCATCAGAAAAATCTTTAATTCTAGTAGTATGAGACCCATCTTTTAAAACCATTTTTAAAGCATCAACTCCTTCATTAGGTGTTGGTCCGCAAGCTCCCCAAGGATCGTTACCTCCTTGAATATGTAAAACATTAGTTCCTTTTGTTTCAATAATGTTTCTTATCTCTTTAATATAAGAAGGATTGTAAGTTAAGTCTACATTTTTAGGAGCAAATCTACTATTAGTACTACTTTTAACAACCTTTAATAAGTCTTTTACAGGTTCTAAATCAAAACCATAGTACCCTAATTCTCTCATGTGTTGATAAAAAGAAGGTAAAAGCTTTTTGTATCCTGAATCACTAAAAACATAAAAACCAGAAATTTTAACTAAGTAGTTAAATAATTCTTCTGATGATGCATTTTCTGCAGGTACATCTTCACATTTTCCGCTACCCCATTGCCAGAAAGAAAAAGGAAATTCTAATACAGCATATTCTAAAGCTTCCTCTTGAGAAAGTTCAGTGAAATTTAATTTTTTATCTTTAGCATAAGTTGCTAATAATGCTAAAACTTCTTTTCTGTTATTTAAAACAGTTTTTTGATATTTTCTGATATCAGCTCTACATTCATCACTACCAACAGAATTAATTAATTCATTAGTTCTAGGGTCTTCTAAGGTATTAATTAACGGAGCAACATAAGGTACAGCAACATCAATATCATTAGGATATTTAGCTTTGTAAATTAAAGTAGTTTCTCCTCCTTTACTAATTCCTGATGATAACCATTTACCGCTATAAACAGTTTTTAATTTGTTAACAACACTATGATAATCTTCAATAGCATTATCATTTGTTAAATATTTCCAAGGAATAGAATCAGGTCTTGATTTACCATACATTCTGTATTCAACAATCACTTGGTTACCTTTAAATACTTTACTTAGCTCAGTAGTTCTGTTCCATGAGTCGTAACCATCTGTAATTAAAACAGTAGGACTCTTATAATTTGTATGTGAAACATACATATGATGGTCAAATGTTCCTTCAGAAGGATTTTTAGGATTTAAATTTTGTTTTAAAACAACTTTATACGCTTCTGTAAAATGGTCTTTAGCTTCAATAGAGTCTATTTGAGCTTTAGGAAAAGTACTTTGTAGTTTTTGTTTAAATGATACGATTTTACTCTCTTTAGTCGTTTTGCATGATGCAAAAATAGCTAAAGATAGCAGAAGAAATAATTGTATTTTTTTCATTTTGGTTCTTGTTTTCGCTAAAAATACAGGCTTTATAGTATTTCATATTATACTATATTAACAATGTCTTTGCTTATATTATTCTTTATAAAGATACTGTATAATAATGTTTGTATAAATAACTATTTTACGGCATGGAAAAAATTATTCAAATAGATAACAATTATATAGAAGATAATACAAGTTTTTTAGAACTGATTTCTGAATTAAAATCTTCATTTTCATCGCAAGATACTATTGTACCTATGCGTCATCATCACGATTTTGCAAATCCAGAGGTAAATGCAGATTCTACGTTATTATTAATGCCAGCTTGGACACCAAGTAAAACAGCTGGAGTTAAAATAGTAACTGTAAGTCCTGAAAATAGCCAGTTTGATTTACCTTCTATCAACGGAACTTATATTTATTTAGATGCTGTTAAAGGAACAATTAAAGCAATTTTAGAGGCTAAAAGTTTAACAGTAAAGCGTACTGCTGCGGCTTCAGCTTTAGCGTCATCTTTTTTATCAATAGAAAACGCTTCTTCATTATTAATGATTGGTACAGGTGCTTTATCTGTTAATTTAATTAAGGCACACGCTTCAGTTCGTCCTATTAAAAATGTATTTATTTGGGGACGTAATTTTTCTAAAGCTCAAGCTATTTGTGAAACATTAAAAGATGAAGATTTTACAATTACAGCTATAGAGAATATTGAAGAGAAAATTTCAGATGTTGATATTATTTCATGTGCAACATTATCTAAAAATCCATTAGTTTTTGGAAAGTATTTAAAGGCTGGGCAACATGTTGATTTAGTTGGAGCTTATAAAAAAGGCATGAGAGAAGCTGATGATGAAACAATAACTAAAGGAGCTGTTTATGTTGATACTTATCAAGGTGGATTAAAAGAAAGTGGTGATATTCTTATTCCGTTACAAACAGGAGTATTAAAGGAAGAGGATATTAATGCTGATTTATTTGAATTATCTTCAAGTAAAAAAACAGGAAGAAAAACCGATGAAGAAATTACAGTTTTTAAATCTGTAGGTCATGCCTTAGAAGATTTAGCAGCTGCAAATTATTTTTATAAAAAATATACTAATGAGTAAAACATATCAAAATATACTAGCTAAAACAGATTTTGTACCACATAAAGATTGGTTAAAAATTAAAACCATTGATATGCACACAGGTGGTGAGCCTTTACGTGTAATTGTTGATGGTTTTCCAGAGTTAAAAGGAAATTCAGTTTTAGATTACAGACGTTATTGTAAAGAAAATTATGATGAATTACGTACTGCATTAATGTTTGAACCACGTGGTCATGCTGATATGTATGGGTGTATTTTATTACCTCCTAATGATGATGAAGGTGATTTTGGAATTATATTTTTACATAACGAAGGATATTCAACAATGTGTGGGCGTGCAATTATTGCTATTTCTACTTTAGCTGTTGAAATGAATTGGGTTGATGTTAAAGAAGGTGAAAATATTTTAAAAATTGATGCTCCTTGTGGACGAATTACTTCTTTTGCAAATGTAAAAGATGGAAAAGTAACAGGTGTTCGTTTTCATTGTGTACCAAGTTTTGTAGTTGGTTTAGATAGAACTGTTGAGGTTGACGGGTTAGGAACAGTAACTTACGATTTAGCTTACGGAGGTGCTTTTTATGCCTATGTCGATATCGCTAAAAACAACTTTGATTTTGATTTAAGTACTGATTCTTACAGAGCTTTAATAACAAATGGTATGAAAATTAAACATGCCGTTATGCAAGCTGATAAAGAAATATTACATCCAATAGAGGAAGATTTAAGTTTCTTATACGGTACTATTTTTATTGATAATACAAAACAAGCTTCTGGAACTGATAGTAGAAACGTTTGTATTTTTGCTGAAGGAGAAGTAGATAGATGTCCTACAGGTTCGGGTGTTTCAGGAAGAATGGCTATTCATAAAAAGCGAAATGAAATTCAATATGGTGAAACCATGACAATTGAAAGTATTACTGATTCGGTATTTATAGGATCTGTAGTTTCTGAAGAGAAATATGGTCCTTTTAATGCGGTTATTCCACAAGTAGAAGGAACGGCTTATATTACAGGAATGCAAACGTTTACAATTGATCCAAATGATCCAATGAAAGACGGGTTTATTTTAAGATAATAATATCTAATTTATAAAAAACAAAAAGGGTTGTCAATATATTGACAACCCTTTTCTATTCAAATAAAAGACTAACTTAACACACTATAACAATATAAATTTAATTTACTTCTGAATTAGTTTGAATTTCTGTTAAAGGTACTGGTAAATAAGAATGTTGTGAAGCATTAAAACCTGTTCTTCCTGCATCTTGCATTGCTTTATCTAACATTCCCCATCTTCTTAAATCAAAGAAACGTACAGATTCTAATGTTAACTCCATAGTTCTTTCATGGATAATCTGTGTTTTTACAGCATCTTTAGATGTTATTGTTATTGCAGGCATATTTCCATGTATAGCTCTTACCTTGTTTATATGAGTTATTGCTTCAGTTGTAGCTCCAGTTTCATTTAAAGCTTCAGCATACATTAATAATACATCAGCATAACGCATTAATACTACATTTAAACCTATATAAGAATTATCATAGACATAATTTGGTAACCATTTTCTAAAATAAGCATGATTTTCATAAGTATCATTATACTGCCAATCCATTAATTGATCCCAAGTATATCCTTGCATTTCATTGGTGTTTGTATCATTAAAGAAAGGATCTCTAAAATATACTGAACCATATAACCTACTATCATAACGTCCTGTTGTAGCAATCATTCCTTCTGCTTTCATTTCAGTAACAATAGCAGGGCTTGCTTCAATACCTCCCCAGCCACCTAAAGACCAATCACCTACAAAAGCATGTAATCTTGTAGCATTCCAAGAATTGTCATCACCACTTTTAAATTGTAATTCAAAAATAGATTCTTGATTATTTTCATTTTCACCATTAAACAAGCTTAAAAAGTTTGGCTCTAAATTATATGAACCAGCATTTCCATTAACAATTTTTTTGAATGCAGCTGCTGCATTTTCATAATCACTAGCATCTGAAGATGTTGCGTCACCAGCTTTATACATGTAGGCTTTTCCTAAATAAGCTAAAGCAGCTCCTTTAGTAGCTCTTCCTGCTTGTGTATCTCCAACAAGACTTAGCATTGCTTCAGCATCTTGAAAATCTTTAATAACAACTCCCCAAGCTTCTTTCCTTGTTGCTAATGCTTTATTTAATGTTTCCGTATTAATCATTTCTGTTCTTAATACTATTTTTTCAAATAATGTTAATAATTTAAAATGATAATACCCTCTTAAAAAAGTTGCTTCACCAATAATTTGTTTTTTTTCTTTTACTGAAATTTGTTCAGCAGTCATTTCATTAACTTTTGTAATTACTTGATTAGAAAAGTTTAAACCTTTATAATTAGTTTTCCAAAGTACATTTAAAAATGTATGTCCGTTGGTATAATTAAAATTAAAAATAGATAACCAATGTCCGTAATTAATAGCATCTGGACCTGGTAAAGCATAATCTGACCTAAAATACTCTACAACAGGTCTTCCTTCTTGCCATCCATCCCAAAAGTTACTTCTAGCTTCTAGTTCTGAGTAAGCAGCAGTTAATCCTGATTGTGCATCTTCTGCATTTCTCCAAAATGAATCTGAAGTTAATTGATCTGGTGATACTTGCTGAATAAAAGCATCATCATCACAGGCTATTATTGTAACTGTAAAAACAGTAGCTATAATTATTTTATATATGTTTTTCATTGTTTAATTTTTTAAAATTTAAATTGGACACCTAAAATAAATGATTTATACTTTGGATATAAAGACCTATCAATACCTTTAGATAAAGTAGATCCTCCTACTTCAGGATCTAAACCACTATAATCTGTAATTGTAAATAAATTTTGCCCTGTAACATATAATCTTAACTTATCAATTTGTAAGTTATTTAATACTTTTTTAGGTAAGCTATATCCTAATTGAATTGTTTTAACTCTTAAATATGCACCATTTTCAAGAAAACGTGTTGATGCTCTATTGTTTTGATTAGGGTCTCCTAAAACAGCTCTAGGAACTGAAGTATTTGTATTTGTAGGTGTCCAAGAATTTAAAGCTTCTGTTTCAAAGTTTCTTCCTGCATCTAAACCTAGAGATTCAAAACGGTTTCCATTGTATATTTTATTTCCACCAACTCCTTGAAAGAAAATATTAAAATCAATTCCTTTATAATCGGCAGATAAATTTAAACTATATTCAAACTTAGGAATTGCTGTACCTTTATATACTTCATCCTTACTATCAATAATACCATCATTATTCTGGTCAATAAAACGAATATCTCCTGGTTTAGCAAATTTTTGCATAGCATTATCTGCTCCATGAAGAGCAATACTATTTGCGTTATGCTTATCAATTTCTGCTTGATTTTGAAAAATACCATCAGCTACAGGTAAAAAGTAAGCTCCAGGTTCATAACCTATTTTAGTTTGGTTTACAAAATGTTCAGATCCGAATTTTAATCCATCACCATATAATACTTGACTAGTACTACTTAATTTAGTTACTTCACTATTAATTGTTGTTAAAGTAGCAAAAGCGGCATAACCAACTTCATTTTTTTTATTTGTATAACCTAATTCAAATTCAAGACCTTTGTTTACAAATTCTCCAACATTTATAATAGTAGTATTTATTCCTCCTGATTCAGACGGAATAGATGGAATTAATAAATCACTTGTAGTAGAGTTATAATAATTTACTGATCCTTTAAGAGCATGGTTTAACGTGGTGAAATCTAATCCAAAATTTGCTGAAGTATTAGTTTCCCATTGTAAATTATCATTTTGTAATTCTCTTGCAATACTTCCTTGGTAAGATGTTTGTGGATTACCAAAAACATATCCTCCATTATTTTGACTTTTTCCTTGCTCGATTTTAGCTACATAATCATAATAACTTAAAGCGTTATCATTACCTGCTTGTCCCCAACTAAAACGTAATTTTAAGAAATCAAATAAGTTTTGATTTTTAAATGAAATTTTCTTCAGTAATTTTCCAACCTAATGCTACAGAAGGGAAGGTTCCATATTTATTGTTTTTTCCAAACTTAGAACTTCCATCTCTACGAATACTTGCTTGAAATAAATATTTGTCATCGAATGAATAATTTACTCTACCAAATTGAGAAACCAAACTATATTCATAATTTGTTCCAGTTGCAGAACGTGTACCATCTCTAAAAGCATTTAAAGTATTAAAACTAGGGTCTAAAATAATCGCTGGTATTTTATCATCTAAGTCTCCGTTATTATTCAAGTCTTTAGGTGAATATTTCCATCCTTCTGCTTGTGCATAGGTTTCTTTTAATGGCTCTGAAATTCTTTGATAACCTGCTAAGAAATTGAAATTACTTTTACCAAATTCTAAACTGTAATTTAAGGTGTATTCTTGGTTTATTCTTCTAAATTCATTGTTGTACTCTGAAATAAAAGCAAATTCATTTTCTGGATTTGATGGTACAGCTCTTACTTGAAAAGCTTGATGAAAATCATAGGTATAGTTTGTTAAATTTGATACAGAGTAATTTACTTTAGCTGTTAAGTTGTCTAAAAGATCATAACTTACGTTTACACTTCCTAAAAAGTATTTTAATTTCGTATAATCATTCTTAAAATGATCTTCTCCTACAGGATTTTTATGGTCAGGTAAGCTACCGTCTCTATAACCAAATCCTGACTCTTTTGTTTCATCAAAAACAGGAATTAAAGGAGATATTTGAAAAGTTTCTCTTAAAGAAAATTTTTGTTGTTCTCTATAAGTTTCACTATAATTTAAACTAGTATTTACCTTAAATCTATCTTTTGTAAATCCGATGTTAGCATAAACACCTTTTTTAGTGAATATTGATCCAATTAACATTCCTGTTTCATCAGCATAACTAGCACCAGCACTATAATTAAAATTATCTGAAGCACCACTCATTCTTACATTTAATAAGCTTAATTCACCATTTCTATGTGTTTCATCTAACCAATCAGTATTTGCTGTTATTGGGGCTGTTACGTATGAAGGTAAACTTTTTCCTGCATTTTCATACATTTGTTTATGTACACTTACATATCCGTTAGCGTCTAATAGTTTTAACTTTTTTCTTGCAGTATTAATACTAAGAGATGTTTCAATTTCTATTTTAGATTTTCCTTTTTTTCCTTTTTTTGTCGTAATTAGAACAACACCATTGGCTGCTTTTGTTCCATAAATTGCTCCAGACGCAGCATCTTTTAAAATTTCCATAGAAGCAATATTTGTTGCATCAATAAAATAAGGATCTGCCTGTACACCATCAATAATATATAAAGGTTGGTTCTGACCAAAAGTACCAATACCTCTAATTGAGATATCTGCTCCTGAACCAGGGCTACCTGATGATGAAGTTACTGTAACTCCTGATACACGTCCTTGTAGTGCGTCAATAGGGTTTGTTGTAACTACACGTGTTAATTCTTCTGCCTTAACTTGTCCTACAGCTCCTGTTACATCGCTTTTCTTTTGAGTACCGTAACCAACTACAACAACTTCATCAAGAGTTGCTGCATCTTCAAGTAATGTAATATCAATTGTTTTTTTATTTTCAACAATTATTTCTTTAGTTATGAATCCTAAGTAGTTGAAAATTAAAGTATTTTTAGGTTCTGCCTTTATGGTATAATTACCTTCAAAGTCAGTTTCAACACCTATACTTGTCCCTTTAATAATAATAGAAGCGCCAGGTAAGGAAAGTCCATGTTTATCAATTACTTTACCACTGATACTATTTTTTTGAGCGATTACTTTAGAAGTCGAAGCTATAAAAAAACAAATAAGTAAGGTTAAAAATGAAAAATTGATCGTTTTACCATTTTTGAGATTTTCTTTTTGATTCATACGTAATTGGTTTATTAATTATGATTTAAGTTCTAATAAATTAAGATACTTATAAAACAGTAGTATAAAATATTTTGACAAACTCTAAAAGCCAAATGTACAGGGAATTAAAAATTAAACACAACTAGTACCTACTAGTTTGTGATTTTTAGATGTTTAGTTTATTTTTGTAAGATTAGTTTTACTAGCTTTAAGCAAGGTGTAAATAGATTCTAAAATCTGTAGAAAAATCATAATTTTTTACATAAAAAAAAACTTCAATTAAGATATGATTAAACAAACAGAACTGCTATTAGTAAGCTTATTAATTGTTTTGATAAGTTGTAAAGATAAAGTCGAAAGTAAAAAAGAGAAGGTGAAAACAATGGTACATACTAATGTGCTCAATTATGTTTTTACACCCAAACATAAATTTGATAAAAAAGGTTTAATGTTTTCTGATCAAGGGGCTTGGTTTGCATACAGTTTCCCGGATTCTATAAATACTACAGGTTTTTCAGGTCCTTTTTTAATGACTCAACAAAATGGTATTTGGAGTAGTTCATCACTTACTAACTTGGTATTGAAAAATACAAAATGGACGTCAATTGATACAAAAAGTTATAGCAGTCATTTAGAACAGGTTTTTTTATCAGAAAAATTAGAGTTAAAACAACAATTATTTTTTTTATCAGGACATACAGCTATTATTAAATCAATATTAAAAAATAAAAGTAATTCACCACAAGCTATTAATTATAGTTTTAAAAATGAACAGTTATTAGCTGACGGATTAAAATTATCAGTAAAAGAAAATAATTTAACAATTAAATCAGCTTTAACAGATGCTGTTGGTCATGTTATTTTTCCTGAAGATGTACTTTTAACAGCATCAACAGATAGTACTTATATTTCAAATGAAATACAAATGGTATTAAAGCCAAATGAAACTAAAGAATTTACAATTTCTCAAAGTTTTATTTTTAAAGAATATTCATGGTTAGAAGAGCAACAAAAAATTACTACTTCAAGTTTTGATGCTATTTTAAAAGATAGAAAATCAGATAAAAACACAGAATTACAATCATTAATAGAAAATAGAAAAATTCAATTTAATGATGATAAATACGCTGAGGTATTAGCAAAAACACAATTAACATTACAAAATAATTGGAGAATTGCAGCTGGAGAATTAAAAGATGAAGGTTTATTTCCTAGTTATCATTATAAATGGTTTCATGGTTTTTGGTCTTGGGATTCTTGGAAACACGCAGTAGGATTATCTTATTATAATACTGATTTGGCTAAAAAACAAATGAGAGTTATGTTTAACTTTCAAAATGAAGATGGTTTTATTGTAGATTGTGTTTATAGAGATACTTTAATTGAAAAACATAATTATCGAGATACAAAACCACCACTTTCTGCATGGGCAATTGCTAAAATTTATAAAAAAGATAAAGACCTTTCTTTTGTAAAAGAGTTTTATCCGAAGTTAAAAAAATATCATCAATGGTGGTATAATAAACGTGATCATGATAAAGATGGTTTGTGTGAATATGGTTCTACAGATGGAAGTGTAATAGCTGCAAAGTGGGAGAGTGGAATGGATAACGCTATTCGTTTTGACAATTCTAAAATTTTAAAAAATAGTGAAGGAGCTTATTCAATAGACCAAGAATCGGTAGATTTAAATGCCTATTTATATGCTGAAAAATTATTTTTATCAGAATTAGCTACTATTTTAGGGTATAAAACTGATGCAGATAGCTTTAAGAAAGAAGCTGAAAAGTTAAAATTGATAATTCAAACACAATTTTATGACCCTATTGATGGATGGTTTTATGACACTACTTTAGATGGTAAAACATTTATCAAAGGAGAAGGAAGTGAAGGGTGGACAGCGCTTTGGGCAAATGCAGCAACACAAGAACAAGCAGAAGCTGTTAAAAATAAAATGATGGATCCTAAGAAGTTTTTTACAAAGGTTCCTTTTCAAACCATGAGTGCCGACCACGAAAAATTTAATCCTTTAAAAGGATATTGGCGTGGTCCTAATTGGTTAGATCAAGCTTATTTTGGTGTGAAAAGTTTGCGTAATTATGGTTTTGATAAAGAAGCTGATAAGGCAACTATTCAAATTTTGAAAGGTGCCGAAGGTGTTCTTGGAAAAGGAAAATCAATTAGAGAAAATTACCATCCTTTAACAGGAAAAGGATTAAGTGCTGAAAATTTTAGCTGGAGTGCTGCACATATAATTATGTTATTACAAAAAGATTAAATGGACTATAATCAAATAAAAATATCGATTCAACAAGCGGAAGAAATTCTTTCGAAAACCTATAATATTAAAGGTGTTGCATCTGAGTTACCGGGAGAATTAGATTTTAACTTTAGAATTAAAGTGCCAAATTCTGAAGGCTATATCTTAAAAATTTCTCGTCCTAATGAGGATGAGAATTATTTAGACTTTCAACAAAAATTATTACAATATGTTGCTAATAATGAAAAAAATATTATAGCGCCTAAAGTAATTGAAGATGTTGATGGTGTTGTAATATCTACTATAATTGATGCGTTTGGAAATGCTCGTAAAGTACGTTTATTAACGTGGATTTCTGGTAGAGTTTGGTCATCTGTAAACCCGCAATTAGATAGTTTACGTTTTAGTTTAGGTGAACAATGCGGATTGTTAACTAAAGCCTTACGTGGTTTTAATCATCCAGAGGCAAATAGAGAATTTGTATGGGATGTAGCACAATCACTTTGGACTTTAAAACATATTGATTTATTTGAAAATCAAGAAAAAGAAATTATAACTTATTATCAAAAACAATTTGAAAATAATAAAACAAGTTATGATTCTTTAAGAAAATCGGTAGTTCATAATGATGCCAATGATAACAATGTTATTGTGTCAAAAGAATTGGTAAATCCAACGGTAAAAGCTGCGATAGATTACGGGGATGCGATTTATACACAAATAATTAATGATGTAGCTATTGCTTGTGCATATGCTGTTATGAATCATAACGATCCGTTAGATGCGGCGTTAAGTTTTGTAAAAGGATATCATCAAAACTTCCCTTTAGAAGAAAAAGAGCTTTCACATTTATACAATGCAATTGCAATGCGATTGGTGATTTCTGTTACAAAATCGGCAATTAATAAAATAGAAGAACCAAATAATAAATATTTACTGATAAGCGAAAAACCAGCTTGGGAAGTACTTAAAAAATGGCGTGAAATTGATCCTGATTTTGCGGAATATAATTTTAGAGTTGCTTGTGGTTTTTCAGCACATCCGAATGAAAAAAAGTTTGAAAACTGGAGTGTAAATAATAATTTTCAATTAGAAGATATATTTCCAACAGTTCAAAAGAAAGCGATTTTTCCTATTGATTTAAGTGTTTCTAGTAAATGGATTGGTCATGAAAAAGAGTTTAATGATGTAGATTTTTTTCAATTCAAAATTAATCAATTACAGAAAGAAAATCCTACAGAAATTATAGCTGGTGGTTATTTAGAGCCAAGAGCTTTTTATAAATCAACTTCTTACGAAAAGGTAGGGAATAACGGAAAAGAAAGCAGAACTATTCATTTAGGAACTGATTTTTGGTTACCAAAATATACGCCTGTTCACGCTATTTTAGATGGAGAAGTTGTTATTTCTTCGGATAATCAAGGCGATAAAAATTACGGCGGATTATTGGTTTTAAAACATCAAGTTGAAGATTTTGAGTTTTATACTTTATACGGTCATAATTCGATAGAAAGTATAAAAAATCATAAAATAGGGGATACTATTTTAAAAGGCGATAAAATTGCTGAACTTGGAGATATTTCTGAAAATGGAAATTGGGTTCCTCATTTACATTTTCAAGTATTATTATCTTTATTTGATTTTACAACAGATTATCCAGGTGTTGCATATATAAATCAAATTGATGTTTGGAAAAGTATTTGTCCTAATCCAAATTTATTATTTAAGTCTGAAGAATTAGCAAATAAAAATTCGATTTCAAATAATGATTTAATTAAGTATCGAAAACAACATTTAGGTAAAAGTTTAAGTCTGCAATACAAAACGCCTATAAAAATGGTTCGTGGAGCAGGGCAGTATTTAATGGACCAATTTGGAAATAAATATTTAGATACTGTAAATAATGTTGCACATGTAGGACATGAAAATTATAATGTTGTAAAAGCAGGACAGCAACAAATGAGTTTAATTAATACAAACTCACGCTATTTACACGAAAATATCAATGCTTTAGCTAAAGAATTAATTGAAACTTTACCACCTGAATTAAATGTATTACATTTTGTGAATTCAGGAAGTGAGGCAAATGAGTTAGCTATTAGAATGACAAAAGCTGTTACAGGCGAAAGAGATATTATTGCTAGTGAAATAGGGTATCATGGAAATGCGAATATGTGTATTGATATTTCATCTTATAAATTTGATGGAAATGGTGGAAGTGGTGCGCCAGAACACACTCAAATATTTCCTTTAGTAGATACTTTTAGAGGTAAATACAGAGGTGAAAATACGGCTGATAAATATGCAGATGAAGTTCAAAAATGTATTGATACCATTCAAGAAAAAGGACGAAATGTAGGTGCTTTTATTATAGAACCAATTATTAGTTGTGGTGGTCAGGTAGAATTACCAACAGGTTTTTTATCTAAAGCATATCAAAAAATCAGAAAAGTTGGCGGAATTTGTATTTCTGATGAAGTGCAAACAGGTTGCGGACGAATGGGGAAAACTTTTTGGGGTTTTCAATTACGTGATGTTGTTCCTGATATTGTAACTATTGGGAAACCTTTAGGAAACGGACATCCTATTGCAGCTGTTGCTTGTACTCAAGAAGTTGCCGATGCCTTTGCAAATGGTATGGAGTATTTTAATACTTTTGGAGGGAATCCTGTTTCGTGTGCTATTGCAACTGAAGTAATTCGAACTGTAAAAAGAGATAAATTACAAGAAAATGCACTTGAAGTAGGTAATTATTTAAAATCAGCATTAAAAGAGCTTTCTAAGGAATTTCCAATTATTGGCGATGTAAGAGGGCAAGGACTTTTCTTAGGAATTGAATTTGTAGATTCAGCCTTGAATCCGTTAGCTGCTCAAGCAGATTATTTAGCGGCACGAATGAAAGACCATGGAATTTTAATGAGTACCGATGGAGCAGATCATAATGTGTTAAAAATTAAACCACCGATTGTTTTTACAAAAGAAAATGCTGAAGAAGTAATTTTCTATATCAAAAAAATAATAACGGAAGATTTTATGAAAGTTAGTTTATGAGAAAAATAATACAAAGTATCGTTCTTTTATTGATTGTTAGTTGTAATAAAACTCCTTTAAAAGAAGTAGATGTTCAACAAAATCATTACAATCACAAAATTTTTGAAGAAAATAAATTAGCACCTAGAGCTTCTTTTTTTACTTTTGAAAATTCAGAAATTTCTGATAAAGAAAATTCAAATCGCTTTTTAAATTTAAATGGCGAATGGAAATTTAATTGGGTTAAAGATCCTAAAAAACGTCCGACAACATTTCAAAATGTTGCTTATAATGATACAGATTGGAAAACAATTACTGTTCCTGCTAATTGGGAAACGGAAGGTTACGGACATCCTATTTATTTAGATGAACGCTATCCTTTTACTACAAAATGGCCAGATGCTCCTACGGATTACAACCCTGTTGGAACGTATCGTAAAGAAATAAATTTAACCAAAGAATATTTATCAGAAAATATTATTCTTCATTTTGCAGGTGCTAAATCGGCAATGTATGTATATATCAATGGAAAATATGTAGGATATTCTCAAGGAAGTAAAACACCTGCCGAATTTGATATAACACCATATTTATCCGAAGGAAAAAATGTAATTGCTTTACAGATGTTCCGTTGGTCTGATGCTAGTTATTTAGAAAGTCAGGATATGTTGCGTATGAGTGGAATAGAACGTGATGTGTATTTATATTCACGTTCAAAAGTTTTTATTTCTGATTATCATGCTAAAACTACTTTAGATGACTCTTATCAAAATGGAATTTTTAAAGGTACTTTTTCTGTAACAAACTCTACTGATAAAGAAGTTACTAAAAAGGTTACTATTTCTTTATCCGAAGAATTTAAAACAGTTAAAAAAATAACTATTCCTGCTAAGTCAACAGCCGATTTTATTGTGAATGAAGTGGTTGAAAATGTAAAATCTTGGTCAGCTGAAATTCCAAATTTATATGCTTTAAATATTTCTTTGGATGCGAATCAATTTATTAAGAAATCAATAGGTTTTAAACGTGTTGAAATAAAAGAATCGCAAGTGTTAATTAACGGTAAACCGATTTATATTAGGGGTGTTAATAGACATGAAACAGATGCATATACAGGACATGTAGTTTCTAGAGAATCAATGGAAAAAGATATTCAATTGATGAAACAAAATAACATTAATGCGGTGCGTTCTTCTCATTATCCGAACGACCCATATTGGCTAGATTTATGTGATAAATATGGATTGTATGTTGTCGATGAAGCAAATATTGAAAGTCATCCATTGGCAATAGATAAAAAAACTCAAATTGGAAACGAAATGAGTTGGTTGCCTGCTCACGTGATGCGTACAAAACGTATGTATTATAGAGATAGAAATCATGTTGCTATTTATTCTTGGTCTTTAGGAAATGAAGCAGGAGAGGGCGATGTTTTTAAAACCACATATAAATGGTTAAAAACACAGGATGATAATAGAATTGTTCAATATGAACCAGCTCAAAAAGAAGATTATACTGATTTGTATTGTCCAATGTATCCGAAGCCTGAGTATTTAATAAAGCATGGTGAATCAAATTCTGATAAGCCTTCTATTATGATTGAATATGCACATGCAATGGGTAATTCGGTAGGTAATTTACAGGATTATTGGAATATTATAGAAAAATATGACAACCTACAAGGTGGTTTTATTTGGGATTGGGTAGATCAAAGTTTAGAATATAAAGATGAAAATGGAAAACCATATTTAGCGTACGGACACGATTTTCATCCAGATTTACCAACCGATGGGAACTTTTTAAATAATGGATTGGTAGACCCTTACAGAAACCCGAATCCTCATTTATCAGAAGTAAAAAAAGTATATCAACCTGTAAAATTTAGTTTGGTAAATAATAGTACTATTGAAGTTACTAATAAAAACTTTTTTAGAGATTTTTCAGATAAAACTTTTAAATGGAAGTTATTAAAAGATGGTAAAGCTATTGATAGTTTAACGAATATTCATTTAGACATTAAAGCGCAAGAAAGCTTAAATTGGAATCTTAAAAAGAATTTAAGTTCTTTTAATGATGTATCAGAATATATTCTTGAAGTAAGTTTAGTACAAGATAATGCCACAAAAATGATTTCTAAAGGATATGAAATAGGATGGAATCAGTTTATTTTACAAAAAGGAAGTACTACAAAAACATCAAAAGTTAAGGTTTTAAATGAAAAATTAACGATTAAAGAAGATACTATTTATAGTTTTAATAATAGTTATACTTCTTTTAAAATCGATAAAAACACAGGTGAAATAATTTCATGGTCATCAAATGATAAAGAAGTAACTAATACACCTATTAAATTAAATTTTTGGAGACCACCTACAGATAATGATTTAGGAAATGGAATGAATAAATGGGCTAAAATTTGGCAAGATGCAACTTATAATTACACAGCAATTTTAAGCGAAAAACCAAAAGAAGTTTCAAACGGAATAAGCTATAAAGTGAATTATAAATTACCAAATAATGAAGCTACTGTTGTTGTAAAATATACGTTGTCTTTTAATGGTAATTTAAAATTAGATTATTCGTTTACACCTAATAAATCTGAACTTCCTAATATTCCTCGTTTAGGAATGTATTTAAGTATCAATAATGATTTTAAAGAAGTTTCTTGGTATGGTAAAGGACCAGGTGAAAATTATTGGGATCGAAAATTAGGTCAGAAAACAGGGGTTTATTCTGATGAAATTATAAGTCAATTTCATAGATATCCTCGTCCTCAAGAAACAGGAAACAAAACAGAAGTTCGTTGGATGGAAGTTTCATCAACAGGACTTAATTTAAAAGTTGTAGGAGAGCAGTTATTAAATGCTAGTGTGTGGCCATTTAATATGAAAGAACTAGATTTTATTGCTAGTGACGCAGGACAATCAGCTTCAGGATTGGTACCAGTGACTAAAAAACATGGTGCGGATATTAAAATTGGAAATACTGTTCAATGGAATATTGATTTACAACAAATGGGAGTAGGAGGAGATACTTCGTGGGGTAGGTTAGTTCATAAAGAATATACAATTCCTGCAAACAAAAAATATAACTACTCATTTACTATTGAGCCAACAAAAAATTAAAAGAATTAATTATAGTTAACAACAAAAAAAGCAACTCATATAGAGTTGCTTTTTTTTATATATTAAGGTGTTTTTTATTTTGAAATTCCAAAAGGATCTTCAATAGTGTGCATTGGTTCTGTAAACCATTTAGGACCATTTTTAGTCATATAAATATGATCTTCATGACGTATTCCAAATTTATTAGGAACACAAATCATAGGTTCATTACTAAATGCCATACCTTCTACTAAAACAGTATTGTCATTCTTAACAATATATGGCCATTCATGAATATCTAAACCAATTCCATGACCTGTTCTATGAGGTAATCCTGGTAATGCATATTTAGGACCTAATTGATGACTTTCTAAAGTTTTTCTAGCAGCAGCATCAATATCAGCACAAACACTACCTAATTGAGCAGCATCAAATGCAGCTTGTTGTGTTTCTTTTTCAATATTCCAGATAGATCTTTGTAAATCATCTGCTTCACCAAAAACATATGTTCTTGTAATATCAGAAATATAATCGTGTAATACACAACCAGTATCTACTAGTGTAACTTCGTTTAATTCTAAGTTTTTAGGAGTTTTTACACCATGAGGAAATGAAGAATCAACACCAAATAACACGATACAAAAATATGAACCTGACGGAATTCCGTATCTAATATGTGCTTCGTGAATAAAATCTACTACTTCTTTAGATGAAATACCAATTCTTAAAATCCTTGCAGCTGCTTTTTGAACCTCTAAAGTGATGTTCATTGCATGTTGTATAATAGTAATTTCAGCATCTGATTTTATCATTCTACAACCAGCTGTAATTGGTGTAGCACTTTCTAAAGTAAATGATGTGTTACATTTATTAATTCCATCAGTAATGAAAAAAGGCGTTGCTTCATCTATTAAAATATCACCTTCAGTAACTTTGTTTTCAGTTAATATTTTAGTGAATAATTTATAAGGACTTTTGTGTTCTTCCCAACAATTAACTTCACCTTCTATTAGCATGAAATCTAAAATAGTTCCTTTTTCAAATCTTGGTGCAATAAAATGAAGGTCTCCATTTTGAAATAAAATAGCACCTACCATACGTTCGCTCGAGTTCCATTTCATTCCTGTGAAATAAAATAAATTAGTTCCTGCATGTAAGTACATTGCTTGTTTGTTTTGATTTTTCATCATTAAACAAGCTTTATCTATTCTAGATTGAAATTCTTCTTTCTGAATCGGTTCAACTAAGTGAGCTGTTGGAGTTATTGCGTTTAATTCTGCTTCTATTGTAGAGCCTCCAATTCCAAATGTATTCATGTAATTTTTTTTAATTGTTCATTAATGCTTCAATATCCTTAATTTCGATAGGCATTGCAGCTGTTAAATTGATGTTTCCTGTTTCAGTGATTAAATAATCATCTTCTAATCTACATCCAATTCCTTCTTCAGGAATATAAATACCAGGTTCACAAGTTAACACCATTCCTGTTTCAAAAGGACGAGAATATATACCAACATCATGTACGTCTAATCCTAAATAATGAGCTGTTCCGTGCATAAAATATTTTTTATACAATGGTTTTTCAGGATCTTGCTTGGCAACATCATCAGCATTTAATAAATTTAATTTTATTAATTCAGCTTCAACTAATCCTGCCATATTTTTTTCGTAAACACTTGGTAAAATACCAGGTTTTAACATTTTACTACCTTCTTTTAAACAATATAATACTGACGAATAAACAGCAGCTTGTCTTTCAGAGAATTTTCCATTTACAGGAAAACAACGAGTAGTATCGCTATTATAATTAGCGTAACAAATCCCGAAGTCAAGTAAAATCATTTCACCATCATTACAAACTGAATCATTTGTATTATAGTGTAAAGCACAAGCATTTTTACCAGAAGCAATAATTGGCTTAAATGCGTGATGCGAAGAACCTGTTTTAACTAAGTTATAAGCTAATTCAGCCTCTAACTCATATTCTTTCATACCAGGTTTGCATGTTTTTAACACGCTAGTAAAAGAAGCAACACTTATATCAGAAGCCTTTTGTATTAAGTCGTATTCTACTTTCGATTTTACAGGTCGTAAATTACGTGTAATTTTTGCAGCTCTATAATAATCATGTAATGGGTATTTTTGTTTACACCATTTGATCATTCTATCTTGTTTTGTTTCTTGATCATTGGTAACACGTTTAGCATGTTCGTTATGACCTAAGTAAAAACCATCAGCTTCAAAAGCCATGTACTGTAAAAATAATTCAAAATCTTTATCCCACTCAACTCTTGAAATTCCAGAAATATCTTGAGTTTGTTCTTTGGTTAGTTTTTCACCATCCCAAATTTTAATAAGCTCGCTTGTTTCTTTTATAAATAGAATAGCTCTATTTTCTTTTTTGAAAGCATCAGGATACAACACTAAAATAGTATCTTCTTGATCGATACCCGAAAGGTAAAAAAGATCATTGTTTTGTGTAAATCCCATAACATCATCAGCGTTATGATGTTTAACATCGTTAGATGTTAAAATAGCTATGGTATTAGGTTTCATTTGAGCAATGAAATTTTTTCTATTTTCTATAAATAAAGAATTGTCAATTTGGTCGTAACGCATATTTTCTTACGGATGTATTTAATTAATTTTTACGTGCTTTTAATATTCAAATTATGAATATCTTTCTACATGAAAAGGGTTTAAATCTAAACTTGTTTTTTTATCAGAAATAATTTCCGAAACTAATTTACCAGTTGCAGGACCTAAACTCCATCCCATCATTGCATGACCAGTAGCAATAGTTACGTTTTTAACTTTTGATAAACGACCAATATAAGGTAATCCATCAGGAGAACATGGTCTTAAACCAGCAGCAACATCGTCAATTTCTTTTTGATTAATTTTTAAACCGTCGTAAAATCTCTCACTTGCTCTAGCAATAGCATCTACTCTTACACGGTTTATATTATTATTTATTTTATCTACTTCCATTGTACCTGCAAAACGAGTAAAACCATTCATTGGTGTTACAGCAACTTTTGCTTCCATTAAAATGGCAGGTATTGTAATTCCTGTATCTTGAGATACATTAATTCTATATCCTTTACCAGCCTGAATTGGTACGGTAGCATTTAATTTTTTAACTAAAATTTGAGACCAAGAACCAGTAGCAACAACAATTTCATCAGCTGTTACTTCTTGTTTATTTGTTCTGATAGATGTTACTTTATCATTTTTAACATTGATATCTAATACCTCTTCATTTGCTAAAATAGTAACACCCTTTTTTTCTAAGTAAGATTTTAATTGTGGCATAAATTCATTCGGAGTCATATGTGCATCAGTATGATAATACACAGCTCCTTTAATGTTTAAACCAGCATTCAGTTCTAATTTTAAAACCTGTTCTTTTGTTAAGTTTTCAACATTTAAGCCTTCCTGAATAGCACGTTTACCTGTTTTCCATTCTTCTTCACCAGCTTTATCAGTTTGGTAACACATTAACAAACCTTTGTGTTTGTAAAAGAAATCAAATTCATTAGAGTCTTTTATCTCTTGATATAATTCTCTACTTAATATATTAATATCTTTAATGGTTTTAATTGAGCTTTCAACTTTTTCTTTTGTTGATGCTTTTTTAAATAACCAAGTCCATTTTAAAAAATCATAATCTAAACGAGGCTTCACAGAAAAAGGACTTTTTGAGTCAAACATCCATTTAATACCTTTGTTTATCATACCAGGAGCTGCCAAAGAAATAATATGACTAGGAGTTATATATCCTGCGTTTACATAAGATGCACCACTTGAAAAATCAGATTTATCAATTACGGTAACTTTGTGCCCTTCCTTTTGAAGATAATAAGCTGAACATAAGCCTATAATTCCTCCTCCAATAATTACTACTTCTTTTGACATTTAATATGTTTTTAAACTTACTCTTTTTTTATTCTATTTACGGTAATAACTCTAAAAGTACTTGTATTAATCGTAACTGTTATATTATGATGTTTATTGATAATATAGAAGTTTTTACCTATTTTTTCGTAGTTTTCTAAAGCTGTGTCTTCTAACACTTTTCGAATAAGTATTTCTATTTCAAATTTAGAAAAAGCCATACCAAGCTTTTTATTTATCCTTTGATAAACAAGCTCGGTATAGCAAATGTTTCTTAGTATTTTATGTTTTATTGTCTCCAATTCTTTTAAATCGAAAGATAACTCTTTTTTTAGATAACTTGAAATCCATGTGCATAAGGGTCATCTTGGTCATCAATAATAATATTATTGTAACCAAAAACCTTTGCCCATCCCTGAATACTTGGTATAATTGCTGGTTTTCCGTCTAAAGTAGTTTCCTCTTCAACTCTACCAATAAATTTACTACCGATAAAACTTTCGTGAATAAATTCTTCTTTTAATTTAAGTTTTCCTTTTGCATGTAACTGTGCTAATCTAGCAGATGTACCTGTTCCACAAGGGCTTCTATCAATGGCTTTATCACCATAAAAAACGGCATTTCTACCAGAAGAAGTTGGGTCAATTGGGTTACCTGTCCAAAGCATATGTGTTACATCTCTAATGGTATCATTTTCTGGATGAATAAACATATCAGGATATTTCTCATTAATGCTATTTCTAACAATTTGAGAATATTGAATGATTTTACTAGCTGTAAAATCGTGTACTCCAGAAAAGTTTTTCTGCGGATCTACAATAGCGTAGTAATTACCACCGTAAGCAACATCAAAAGTAATTTCACCTAATTCAGGACAGTCAATAGTTAAATTTTCTGCTGCTAAATAACTTTTTACGTTAGTTAATCTAACCCAGTCTACCTTTTTACCAGTTTGACCGTATTCAATATTTACTAAACCAGCAGGAGCTTCCATTTTAATTTTTCCTGGAACTTTAGGAGTAACTAAACCTTCTTCAATTGCAATAGTAATAGTACCGATAGTTCCGTGTCCACACATTGGTAAACAACCAGAAGTTTCAATAAATAAAATTCCAAAATCATTTTCAGGATTATGAGGAGGAAATAAAATACTTCCGCTCATCATATCACGTCCACGTGGTTCGAACATTAATCCTTTACGAATCCAGTCATAATCTTTTAAAAAATGCTGGCGTTTTTCGCTCATATTTGCTCCAATTAAATTTGGACCTCCACCTGCTACAACTCTAACTGGGTTTCCACACGTGTGTGCATCAACACAAAAAAATGTTTTTCTCATACTAAATTGAATAGCCAACTTGCACTCTTCCTTAGAAAAAACCTTTCAAAATTTCTTTAATTAAGAAAGCAAAGTTGGCATAGTTTTCAATTTCTTTAAATCATCAAAATAATAGGTAACTAATTTTGTTGATTTAAAGAAATTGTTAATGTTTATTAATTTAACTGTTCTTCTGTAAGTTTATTAATTTCTTAATTCACTAGGTAATAATTCTGTTGGCCAATCTTGAAAACTAAATGGTCTTATCCATCTTTTAATAGCTCCTAAACCTACTGCTGTAAATCTAGAATCTGAAGATGCTGGGTAAGGTCCACCATGTGTCATAGACTCACAAACTTCTACACCTGTTGGTACTCCGTTAAAAATAATTCTTCCTACTTTAGCTTGTAAAGCATCTGCTACAGCTGGTAATTCAGCAAAATCTTCTTGTTCAGCTAATACAGTACCTGTTAATTGACCGTCTAAACTATCAATAACTTGTACTAATTCAGCTTGGTCTTTTGCTTTTACAACTAAAGAAAAAGGACCAAAAACTTCTGTATGCATTTTAGGATTTGCTAAAAAGTCAGCTCCTGATACAGCACATATTGTTGATGCTGCAAAGTTAGGTTCAACACTTCCTGCTACTTGAGCAACAACTTCAACACCTGGTTGAGAAGTAACTATTTCACCGTTTGATACAAAACCGTCTTTAATATTTGGGTGTAACATACATTGTGGTGCAATTGCTACTGTTTTTTCTGCTAAATCTTTAACAAAAGCATCAGTTTTATCACCAGCAAGAGTTAATAATAATCCTGGTTTAGTACAGAATTGACCTGTTCCCATAGTAATTGAACCTGCATAAGTAGAAGCTGTTGCTTCAGACTTATTTTCAATTACATTTGGCATTACTACTACTGGATTGATACTTCCCATTTCAGCAAATACTGGAATTGGTTCAGTTCTTTCACCAGCTAAGTTATAAAGTGCTCTACCACCAGCAATACTTCCTGTAAAACCTACAGCTTTTACCTTCGGATGTTTTACTAATGCGCTACCAACAACTCTTCCACTTCCTGTAATGTTTGAAAACACACCATTTGGCATTCCTGTTTTTTCTGCTGCTTTAATAATTGCTGAAGCAACTAATTCACCAGTTCCAGAGTGCATTGCGTGTGACTTTACAATTACTGGACATCCTGATGCTAATGCACTAGCAGTATCTCCACCTGCAGTTGAAAATGCTAATGGAAAGTTACTTGCTGCAAATACAACAACAGGTCCTAAAGGAATTGAAGTTTTTCTGATATCTGATTTTGGTAATGGTTGTCTTGTTGGAATTGCTTCATCAATAGTAACACTTCTCCATTCGTCTTTTAAAATTAAGTCAGCAAAAGCTCTTAATTGACCAATAGTTCTACCTCTTTCTCCTTGAGCTCTTCCTTCTGGTAAACCTGATTCAGACATATACATATCTGTAAGTTCAGTATCTAAAGCTAAAATTTCATCTGCTATTGCATTTAAGAATTCTGCTCTTTTTTCTCCTGAAACTTTACGATACTCTTTAAATGCGCTATCAGCTAATGCTACAGCTTCGTTAACCTCTTCTAAAGTTGCTTGAAAAAAAGGTGTTGGATTTTGTATATTTAACTTAGGATTTACTGTTTGATGAGTGGTAGTTCCTGTAGCTTTTAATTGATTTCCGATATAATTCTTCCCTGTAATCATTAGATATTGTTTTTTTTAATGTACGATGACATTTAGTGATTTTTAAGTGTTTAAAGATATTGATTTTAATTTAAAAATCAATACCTTTTTTTGAGCACCTTCTTTATTAAAAGGCCTGTTGAAACCCGCAAAATCATTGCCTCAAAAAATGAAGCAATGATTTGTTTAATGGTATTAAATATGTATCATTTTAAAACTTTTATACTATTAAATAAGTAAAAAAAATAATGATTTTATCTAAAAATAGTTAATTCTTTGTATGCAGGTAATGTAGTTCTAGTTCTTTTAACCATTTTTTTTTAATAGCTAAAAGAGATTCTCTTCTTTACCAATTAAAGGTACACGAGGCTCTCGTACATTTTCAGTACCGATACCAGAGTAGAAACCCTTACTAATTCAATGTTTTGTATTAATTTAGAATTTATGTATAACTTTTAATAAAGGTAAGAACCAATGTTAGATTTATCTAGCTTGATCATCTTTTCCTGATTTTATAAGTTAAAGATAGTAAAAGTCTCTGTTAGAAATACAGATAACTAAATCTGCAACTCCACCTATCAGTACTAATATAAATACTTTCTAAAGCTAAAGTATCTAAAATGTACTATCTAAATTAATTCCAATAATAACTGGCATCTAATTGTGCATTAATATTTAATTGAAAGTTAACTAAATCCAATGTATCTTCGTTAGTGAATTTAGTTGTAGTAACTTCAGGCATAATGTCTTCCCAATTTATATTTATGTTCTTTTTTTGGTGCAAGCTTATATTAGATTTGCAAATTTATATCAGATTTGTAAATTTTTTTGATTAATTTCTAACTATTGGTAGTAGTATATTACCTTTTTTTTGCTTTTTAGCATGTTAATAGGTGAATATTTTATAAATTTATAAAAAATATTTTTAAATACATGAAAGTTTTACCATTTAAAATTCCAAAAACTAAAAATTTAGGATTAATATATCAAGAAGATAATGGCGCATTTTTCTATGATAAATTTCATCAGCATGAAGAAATTCAACTATGTTATATTGTTAAAGGAGAAGGTACTTTAATTGTAGGAGATACGGTTAACGAATATAAATCTAATGATATTTTAGTTATTGCAGGTAATCAACCTCACGTTTTTAAAAGTGATACTTCTAGGATAAAAAACTCTTCAATGATTTCGCTTTTCTTTACTCAAAAATCATTTGGAGAAACGTTTTTTGAATTAGATGATTTTAAAGATATCGCAACTTTTTTTAATATTGCTAAAAATAGTTTTAGAGTCAAATCGAACAATAAAAAATTAAGAAGATATTTTTTAAAATTACAAAAAAGTAGGGATTTATTAAAGTTTATTGTTTTTATAAGGATAGTCGATGTTATTTTAAAATCAGAAACAGAATCTCTTTCGTCATTTGTTTATGAAAAAAAATATACAGATAATGAAGGAAAACGAATGAGAGATATTATGGATTATACATTGAGTAACTATAATAAAAAAATAGAATTAGAAGATATTGCTGCTGTTGCAAATATGACTTCTAATGCTTTTTGTAGATATTTTAAGCAGAGAACAAATAAAACATTTTTTACTTTTTTAAATGAGTTAAGAATTGAAACTGCTTGTAAATTATTACAAAATAAAGATTATTCTATTATTGAAGTGTCAGAGAAATCTGGATTCAAGAATATTTCAAATTTCAACAGAAAATTTAAAGAATTAAAAAATAAAACGCCATCAAATTATCGATTAAATTATTAAATTACCATAAAAAACCAACTATAAATGTGTTTTATTTAAAAATAAAACTATTTACGGTAATTATTGGTTATATTTGGTGACTATTTCTTAAACTTAAAACATGAACAAATTTATATTATTCTTTTTCTTTATTTTAATTACAAAAATTTCAGCTCAAGAAACATTACCTATTTACGCAGATTATTTATCTGACAATACTTATTTATTACATCCAGCAGCAGCGGGTATTGGAAGCTGTGGGAAATTACGTGTAACAGCTCGTCAGCAATGGGTAGGGGTAAAAGATGCTCCTTCTTTACAAACAGCAAGTTTTCATGCAAAATTTAACGAAAATTCAAAAGGAGCGTATGGTTTAATTCTTTTTAATGATAAAAACGGATATCATTCTCAAAAAGGATTGCAAGGTACGTATGCATATCATTTAGATATGGGGAATGAAAATTTATTCAAGCAATTATCATTTGGATTATCAATGTCTATGGTGCAAAATGAAGTAAATCAAGAGGACTTTAAAGGTGATCCTATGGTTGAGCAAATAAGAATAAGTGATTTTTATTTTAATGCTGATTTTGGTATGGCATATCATTATAAAGGTTTTTCATCATATTTAACTATTAAAAACATAATGTTATCAGCAAAGAATGATTTAAATCCTGATTTTGAATCTCTAAATTTGAGAAACTATATTTTAGGAGCTGGTTACTTTTTTGGCGATAAAAATAAATTACAATTTGAACCTTCTGTAATGTTTCAATATAAAGATATAACTGGTGAGAAAATTGCTGATTTAAACTTTAAGGCTTACAAGCAATTTGATACCACACAATTATGGGCGGCTTTATCTTATAGAAGAAGTTTTGATAGTAGTGCCTTTGGTGATGCAAATTATGTAACTCCAATTGTAGGTTTAAATTATCAAAATTTAATGTTTGCTTATACATATACACAACAAACAGGAGATATTGTATATTCTAATGGAGGTTTTCATCAAATTTCTTTTGGTATGAATGTTTTGTGTAGAAAGCGTAGAGCTTCAGCGTGTCCTAATATTAATGGAAGTTTCTAGAAATCTAAATAATTTATAATAGCTTTTTTGTAGTCTTTTAAAATAATATCTAGAACACTTTTATCTTTATTGATGTAAAAAGTGTTGTAGGTATTTTTTTTTGCAGTACTAATAAGATTGTTTTCTGCTAATATTTTTTTTGTTTGTTTAGCAACTGCTTCTCCGGAATCAATAATAGTAACGCTACTACCTACAATTTTTTTTATTTGTGGAATTAAATAGGGGTAATGTGTACATCCTAAAACAATACAATCACATTTAGAAGAAAGCATTAAGCTTAAATGCTTATTTAGTAAGTTGGTCATTTCTATTGATTCTATTTTACCTTCTTCAATAAGTTGAACAAGCCCATTACCAACTTGTTCCATAATTATAATATCACTATTAATACTAGCTGATGTTTTTTCAAATAAAGCACTATTAAGTGTTCCTTTTGTAGCTAATATTCCTATGGTACCTGTTTTAGTTTGGATAGATGCCGTTTTAATTGCTGGTTCAATTCCTATTATAGGAATTGAATAATTACTTCTTAAATAGTCAATAGCATTTGTAGTAGCTGTATTACAAGCAACAACTATTAGTTTACAGCCTTTATTAATTAAAAACTCTGTGTTTTTAATAGATAAATCAAGAATTTCTTCTTTTGATTTTTGCCCATATGGCGCATTTTTACTGTCGGATAAGTAAATAGTACTTTCGTTTGGTAATAAGACATTAATTTCTTTCCAGATTGATGTTCCACCAATTCCAGAATCAAAAATACCGATAGGTTGTTGTGCTTTAGTAATCATATATTACAAAAGTAAAAATCCTGCTGAATTCAGCAGGATTTTTATAATATATTTTTAAGTTTTATTAAAAACCTAATTTAGCTTTCACAGCTCCATAAATATCTTCTCCTTTTTCGTAAACGATTAATCCTTTACCAGGGGCAGCATCATATACGTAAATAATTCCTTTAGCAGCAGCAACATCTTTAATAGCTTGCTCAGCTTTCTTTAAAATAGGAAGTGTTTTTTCTTGATATTTTCTTTGCATTTCCTGTCCTGCAGATTGTTCAGCCTTTGTAAGACGTTGTCTATCTTGTTGAACCTCTATAGCTCTTTTTTGATTAACTTCTTGCGTTTGACTTTTACCTTCAGCTTCGTATTTTTTAATTTTAGCTTCTAGTTTTTTGTACATCGCTTCAATATCATCACGATATGTTTTATTTAATTTTTCTAGCTCAGCTTTCATAGACTTGGTAGCTGGCATTTCAGATAATAACTTATCAGTGTTTATATGTGCCGTTTTTTGTGCATTTGCGATACCACCTAATCCAATTGTAAAAATTGCAACTAATAATAGGGTTTTAAAATGTTTCATCTTTGTTTTTTAATTTAATTTAGGTTCTCTATTCTTGATTTACTTATTCTATTTTTCCAATGCTTTTTTCTTAGCATCTTCTTTTAATTTTCTTGCAGCATCTTTCTTTTGTTTTAATTCTTCTCTTGCATCTGCAATCTTTTTTAACTTAGCTGCTCTTTTTTCTTCAATACGTTTAGCTCTTTCAACTCTATCAGATTGTTTTTTCTTTTTAAGAGTTTCTTTTTTAGCTATTCTTTCTTTCTGAGCATCACTTAAACCTTCATTTTTAAGTAATTCTTTTTTAGCTGCAATCTTATCTCTTTTTTCTTGTTTTTTCTGATCAATATTAATCATTTTCACAACAAGTTCGCTAATATCGTGTTTTTTGTTTGAATACAGCATTACTAAATCACCTGATTTGTCAAAAACAAAATCATATTTTTTTCTTGAAGCAATTGTTTGAACAGCACTATAAACCTGATCTTGAATAGGCTTTATTAATTGTCTTCTTAAATTATACATATCTCCTTGAGGACCAAAGTATAATGATTCTAATCTTCGTAAAGCTTCTTGTTTTATGGTAATATCTTCCTCACGTTCTAAAACTAAATCTTTTGTTAAAATAACTTTTTCATTAGTTAAATCAGTTTTTAAAACTTCTATAGCTCTAGCTTCTTTGTCTAATTTTGTTTTCCATTTTTCAACTTTAGCGTCTAAGGAGTTTTGTGCCTCTAAATATTCAGGAATATTTATAAGTATATACTCCATATCAATATACGCTATACGTTGACTTTTTTGTGCAACAATACTGCTTGTAATAAGTAAAAGAACGATTGATAAAATTATTTTCTTCATCTTGCTATAATGTATTTAGAAAAAACCGTGCCAAAAAATGAAACTTATTTCAAAAGTAAACTTTTTTTAAAACTGCCTTCCGATAATAAAATGTGTTTGCCACCCAGATTTTTGAATTTGACCTGGTAAAGGATCAAACCCATGTGCGAAATCAATACCTAACAATCCAAATGCAGGCATAAAGATACGAACACCAACACCAGCTGAACGTTTTAATTTAAACGGATTAAATTCACTAAAATTCTCATAAGAGTTACCAGCTTCTAAAAAACCTAAAGTATAAATTGATGCAGAAGGTTTATCTGTAATAGAATAACGTAATTCCATTTGAAATTTATTGTAAATAGATCCTCCTTCGTTTTGACCATCAGGTCCAACAGAAAGACTATTGTTTTCATACCCACGAACTCCAATAGTTTCTCTACCGTCTAATTGTCCTTGTGCAATTCCATCACCTCCAACAAAAAATCTTTCAACAGGTGTTAAACCTAATTCATCATTATAAGATCCTAAATATCCCATTTCAAAATTAGACATTAATACTAATTTATTGTTTTGAGATAAAGATGTGTACCATTTTCCTTTTGCAGATAACTTATAGTATTCAAGCCATTTATATTTATCAGCTAAATATTCTTGTCTTTGTTCATTTGTAGGGTTTTCAGCTTCTGTATAATCTTTTCCGTTAATTAAAGAATAAGGTAGTGTAGCTTTGGCTTTAATTGTAAATTCTGAACCATAAGTAGGGAATACTAAACTAGGTCCTGTAGAGTTACGACTAAAAGAAACTGTATATGCTAAATTATTTAAGTTTCCTTCACTTATAACATCATTAGATGAACCAACACGATATCCGTAATTGTGTAAATCGATTCTTTGAAAACTAATGTTTTGTGATAAAGAAAAATAATCATCAGGCCATTGTAAACGTTTTCCTAGACCGATTGTAGCACCTATAATACTTAAACTATTGTTTCTATTAACTTTATTTCTACTGTAGTCAAATTGATATTGATTTGATAAATAGACTGAAAAAGATAAAGATTGAGGTTTTTTACCACCTAACCATGGTTCTGAAAAAGAAAAACTATAAGTATTATATGTTTGACTAGCTTGTAAACGAAGTGAAAGTTTTTGACCATCACCCATTGGAAGTGGTTTATATGCTTCTTTTTTAAAGATATTTCTTAAAGAAAAGTTATTAAAAGATAAACCTAAAGTACCAATAAATGATCCACCACCATAACCACCTTGTAATTCAATTTGACTACCACCTTTTTCAACTACAGAAAAATCAATGTCAGCTGTTTTATTCTGGTAATCTGGTTTTACATCAGGAGTTACATTTGCATCAAAGAAACCTAATTGACCAATTTCACGAATAGATCTAATAATGTTTTCACGACTAAATAAATCACCTGGTTTTACACGTAATTCTCTGTAAATAACATGGTCATTTGTTTTTTCATTACCAGTTACAGTTACTTTTTTAATAGTTGCTTTTTCATCTTCACGAATACGAACCTCTACAGTAATAGAATCGTTTTTTACGCTAGTTTCTATCGCGTTTATTTGTGAGAACAAATATCCATTATTGTGATATAATGTTTGAATATCTTGTGAATTAGGAGTTCCATCACCTGAAATACGTTCTTTTAAAACTTTTCCGTTATATACATCACCTTTATCAATACGTAAAAAACGATTTAAAAAATCATCTGTATAATTTTTATTTCCGATAAATTTAATATCATCAAATCTGTATTGACGACCTTCTTCTACATCAATATTAAGATTAATTGTATTATCGGTATTCCAAGTAAGTTTATCAGATAAAATACGGGCATCACGATATCCATTTTCACTATATTTTTCAAGAATTTTCTCTAAATCTTCTTTATAATCATCTAAAATATATTTTGATGATTTCCAGAAACGTCCTAAAAACTTACGTTTTGTGTTTTTCATAACACTGCGTAAGTATTTGTTTGATAATGCTTTATTTCCGTTAAAGTTGATTTCTTTAATTTTGATACGCTTACCTTTATCTACAAAAATATTCATACTAACAGTATTTATGTCAGTAGTATCTTTTTTTGTATCTAAAGATACTTTTGTTTTTAAGAAACCTTTATCAGTATATTTCTTTTTAATATAATTTTTAGTGGTTACGATTAAGTTATCGGTAACCATACTTCCTTTTTTAAGTTCAGTCTCTTTTTTAATTTCTTTTGTTTTGGATTTACTTAAACCAGAAATATTGATATTTGTTAATTGAGGTAACTCAGTAACATCAAACAAAAGATATACTGTTTCTCCATCTTTTTTAGATAAATAAACATCTACTTGGCTAAATTGTTTACTTTCATATAGTTTTTTAATTGCACTTGTAAGTTTATCTCCAGGTAATTTAATAGGTTGTCCATCTACCAATCCTGTATAAACTTTAATAGTTTGTTCGCTAAATTTTTGTAAGCCACTAACAGTAATTCCTCCAAGTATATATTGTTGTCCTTTTTTATAAGAAACAACATTTTTAGAGGTTACATTATCATTGTTTACTGTGTTTTGTGCTTTTACGCTCGCCGATAAAAAGGCGATTAAAAATACGGCTAAATAAGAATATTTATTCATTGATCTCAATCTGTTCGCTTGTTTTTCCAAATCTTCTTTCTCTGTTTTGATAATCTATTATAGCGTCAAAAAGGTGTTCTTTTCTAAAGTCTGGCCATAATATATCTGTAAAATATAATTCAGCATAGGCCATTTGCCAAAGTAAAAAATTACTAATTCTTTGTTCTCCGCTTGTACGTATCATTAAATCAACGTCGGGCAAATTAAATGTATATAAATGGTTATTTATAATTTTTTCGTCTATTTTTTCAATATCGAGTTCGTTATTAACAACTTTTTTAGATATATTTCTGATTGTATTAACAATTTCTTCTCTAGAACCATAGCTTAAAGCAAAGGTTAATGTAATTTTAGTGTTATTTTTAGTCTGATCAATAACCTGTGCTAGTATTTTTTGCGCATTTTTAGGCAAACTGGTAATATTTCCAATTGCATTTATTTTTATGTTTTTACGCTGAAATTCAGGGAGTTCTTTTTTTAGAGTACTAACCATTAAGCTCATTAATGCATCTACTTCTAGTTTTGGTCTGTTCCAATTTTCCGTAGAAAAAGCATATAAAGTAACAAATTGAACACCTACTTCAGATGCAGCATCTGCGGTTTCTCTAATAGCTGTTAATGCATTTCTGTGTCCAAAAATACGTTGCATTCCTTTACCTTTTGCCCATCTACCGTTACCGTCCATAATAACAGCGATATGATTTGGTACTTTTTGCAAGTTAATGCGGTGTAATTTTTCTTCCATATTTATTCTGCCAATCCATTGTAACATGGTGGTCTTCCAAAGGTGTAAACTATAGAAATCCCTGTAAACATATATACATCATTTCCAGTGCCACCAAAGTTTAAGTTTTCTATTTTGTCTGTTGTATAATCTATATCATCTACTAAGGTAAATCGAACACCTGTTTCAAAAGCAATAGCAAAATGATCGTATAAACGACCTTTAATTCCAATACCTAAAGGTAATGAATAAGAAAATTTATTTTTTAAACGAGTATTATTTGAATCCATTTCTTCAGAAGGACTAAAGTAATTGAAAGCTGATATTTCGGCTAAAATATATGGCGTAAAAGTTGTTTTATAATTACTGATATTATAATCAAAAAAATTAAACTCCATCCCGAGAGCAACTTCATGTATGTTATTCGAAAATAGATTTCCCCTTTTTTGTCGATATAAATTATCTGAATCTTTATCATCACCAGAAACAGGAATATAAGTATATGTTCCTCGAAGTGCTATTCTTGGGTTTAAATTGTACTTATACACTAATCCACCACCAACTTCATTAGGATAGATATAATTGGTTCTACCAATATCTCCTATATAATTAGAACCCCCGACGAAAAAACCGATTTCGTGAGTTTGTGATTGTATTGTTATTGCTGTTAAAGCAAATAATATGAATAGAAATTTTTTCTTCATTATAAAATAGCACGCAAATATAGGAAAATGAATTTGCTTTAAAAGTTAATAAATGTCTTTTTGATTAACTTTTTTTAAAAGATTTATTGTGTGTAATCGGTATTATAAGGATTCATTACGAGTATCTTCACCCCATAAAAGCTTGACTCTTAGTGTTTTTAAATGCGATTGATCTTCTAATAAAATACTTTTTATAGTAAAATTAGCTTTTTGTATTTTAATTTTAGTGCCTTGAGGAACTGTAGTAATACGAGAATCAAGAGATATAAGAAAGTCTTTTTCACGAGCACTGACTTCTAAATTAATACAAGTATTATCAGGTATTACCATTGGTCTTGCATTTAAATTATGAGGAGCTATTGGTGTAATAACAAAATTTTTAGCATTAGGTAAAATCACAGGACCATTACAGCTTAATGAGTATCCTGTAGACCCTGTTGGTGTGGCAATAATCAAACCATCTGCCCAATAATTTGTTAGATATTCATCATTCAAAAAAGTTTTTACACCAATCATTGATGTGGTATTTCTACGTGCAATGGTTATTTCATTTAAAGCAAAATCTAAGTCAGTAAATTCATTTACTTGTGGAATTGTTGTTACCTGTAATAAAGTTCGTTCTTGAATAGAATATTTTTTTTCAAGTAATAAAGTTACAGCTTCTTTAATTTGATCTTTTTGAACAGTAGCTAAAAAACCTAATCTACCAGTATTGATTCCTAAAATAGGAATATCTAAATCACGAATATAAGTAATAGCTCTTAATATTGTTCCATCGCCTCCGATAGAAAACAGCATGTCAAAAGAGTTTGACAAATCACTAAAATGTGAGTATGTAGGATATTTTTTTGTTAAAGAATTATTTTCAACTAAGAGATTGTAAAAATCTTGTTCAAAAAAAACAACAATATTATTTTTTTCTAATTCTGATAATAATAGTATAATTTCTTTTTCAGCTGAAATGGTATAGGATTGACCGTAAATAGCTACTTTTTTCAATGTTTATAATATTTGGTTAACAAGTTTTGTGAATTACATATTTAGGTATTTTCTTAAATATGCAGCTCTATCTTTTAATTCTTCTAAATAAAAATCATCTTCATGTCGTGTAACTACATTGTAGTCATATCTTCGGAAAGTTTGAATAATTTCATTTATTTCTTCAGTAATTACTTTTAAAGTAACTTGAATATTGTCTTGATTTTCAGAACAAATATAAAGACCCAATAGTTTACCTCGACTAGTTTCAACTATTTGAGCAATTTGGCTCATCGAATAATCATTTTTGTTTTTACTTACAATTAAAGTTTCACTTTCGTTGTGTAAAAAAGGACTATCTGCAAAAGCATCTAAAATATCGCTTAGCTCATAATAACCAATATAATTCATTTCCTGATTTAAAATAGGAATTAAATTAGAATCATTATCTGCAAACAAAACAATTAAATCAAGTAATGTCGCTTTTTCATTAGAATGAAAGTTATCTAATAAATAAGAGTATTCACTTAATTTTTGGTCTTTACCCTCTATTGTTTGAATGTCACTTGCGGGTAAACAGCCAATTAGTTTTCCATTTTCAACAATAGGAATATGAGTTATCGGTAAATTTTCACAGACTTCTTGAGCTCTTTTTACAGTGCTTTTTAAAGTAAGTGCTTTAATTTCGTCTAATATAAAGTCGTTGATATTCATTACTACGAATATAGTTTAAAAAGTTTTAATGATTTATCTTTGTAGCTTAATTTTATGAGATGACAAAGTTAAGTGTAAATATAAATAAAATAGCTACGTTACGTAACTCTAGAGGTGGAAATACACCTAACTTATTACATGTAGCAACCGATATCGAAAATTTTGGTGCAGAAGGAATTACAATTCATCCAAGACCTGATGAACGTCATATTCGTTATCAAGATGCATATGATTTAAAATCAATAGTTACTACAGAGTACAATATTGAAGGAAATCCGATAGATAAATTTATGAAAATGGTTTTAGAAATAAAGCCAACTCAAGTAACTTTAGTACCTGATAGTGTTGATACGTTAACATCTAACGCAGGTTGGGATACCGTTGCAAATCAATCTTATTTAGAAGAAGTAATTGCCGAATTTAAAAATAACGGAATAAGGACTTCAATTTTTATTGATACAGATTTAAAATTGATTGAAGCTGCTGCAAAAACTGGTGCTGATAGAATTGAATTATATACCGAAGAATTTGCAACTCAATACGCTTTAGGAAATAAAGATGCAATAAAACCTTACACTGAAGCAGCTATTTTAGCAGATAAATTAGGCTTAGGAATTAATGCAGGACATGATTTGAGTTTAGAAAATATTAAGTTTTTCAAACAAAACATACCGAATTTAGCAGAGGTTTCTATTGGACATGCGCTTATTTCTGAATCTTTATACTTAGGATTAGAAAATGTCGTGAATATGTATCTTAATAAATTAAAAGGATAATTTAAATTGATATATGCAAATTTTACATTCTAGAATAGTAGGAGAAGGAAAGCCGTTGTTAATTTTGCACGGATACTTTGGTATGGGTGATAATTGGAAAACTCATGCCAATAAATTTGCTGAAGATGGTTTTGAAGTACATTTAATAGATCAACGAAATCACGGACGTAGTTTTCATTCTGATGATTTTTATTACGAAGTATTGGTGGAAGATTTACATAGGTATATTGAGCATCATAATTTAACAGATGTTATTTTATTAGGGCATTCAATGGGAGGTAAAACAGCGATGTTATTTGCAACCGAATATCCTGATTTGGTAGAGCAGTTAGTAATTGCAGATATTTCTCCAAAAATGTATCCGCCACATCATCACGATATTTTAGACGCATTAAATTCTGTTGATTTTACAGTACAAAATTCTCGAAAATTAATTGAAGAGCAATTAACTTCTTTAATTCCAGAACCAGGAATTCGACAATTTTTATTGAAAAGTGTATATCGAAAAACAAAAGAAGAGTTAGCATTTCGTTTTAATTTGAAATCGTTAACAGAAAACAATAATGAAGTAGGAGAGCCGTTGCCATCATTTACTGTTTTTGAAGGTGAAACTTTATTTTTAAAAGGTGCTAATTCAGGATATATTTCTGTAAATGAAGAACCAATTATTAGTGCACATTTTCCGAATTCAAAAATTGTAAGTATAGCAAATTCAGGACATTGGTTACATGCTGAAAATCCAAAAGATTTTTATGCTGAGGTAATCAATTTTATTCTAAAATAAATAAATTCAAATATTTTTGATTTTATCTTATTAATAAAAAAAACCTCACAGCATTTAAAAATCTGTGAGGTTTTTACGTATTATTTTTTATTATCACTTAAATAATGGAAGAATATTAATATTATTTTTATTTAAGATTTTTTAACTAATAGATAATAAACATGACAAAATAGCAGTCTTTGATATTTGGTATAATTATCGCACTAAATAAAATGGCACACTAAAAAAGTTAACAAATGAAAATATTTTTAAAAATACTATTAACAGCATTAGCAGTTGTAATACTTGCAAATATATTACCAGGAATTTATGTTGGTAGTTATGTTACAGCAATAATTGTAGCAGTTGTAATAGCATTATTAAATATGTTTGTACGTCCGTTATTGGTGTTTTTTACATTACCTGCAACAATTTTAACGCTTGGATTATTTTTATTTGTAATCAATGCAATTATTATATTATTAGCAGGAAACCTTATAACAGGTTTTCAAGTAAACGGATTTTTTACAGCACTTTTGTTTAGTGTGTTGTTATCAGTATTCAGATCTTTTTTGTTTTCTTTATTAAAAGAAGATGAAAAATAACTGAAAACGAAAGACTTTCAAACCTTTTGTAGAAAAGGTAAAAATAAACTAATTTTACACCCGATTTTAAAGAAATATATTTAAAGATGAATATTACAAAACAAAATGTAGATGCGTTAAACGCAGTTGTAAAGATAGATATCGTTGCTGAAGATTATCAAGCAAAGGTAAATACTGAATTAGAAGCGCGTCGTAAAAAATCGACACATCCTGGTTTTAGAAAAGGAGAAGCGCCTATGGATGTAATTAAAAAACAACACGAAATAGAAATCGTTGTAGAAGAAGTAAATAAACTTGTACAACAATCTTTAAATAAATTTTTAGGAGAAGAAAAGTTAGATCTTTTAGGAAATCCTTTACCAAAAGCAAATAAAGATTTTAACTGGAATGATAAAGATTTTTCTTTTGAATTCGAATTAGGATTAGCTCCTGAATTTGATGTAGATTTAGCTCCTGCAAAAAATATTACTAAATATAGTATTTTTGCAACAGATGAATTACTTGATAAAGAAATTGAAAATATCCAAGTTCGTTTTGGTAGTCAATTACCTGTTGATGCTGCAAATGAAGAAGCAAATGTAACTGGTACTTTTGTTAACGAAGCAAAAGAAATTAATCAAAAAGCAACTGTTTCTGTAAAAGAAATTAACGGAAAAGCAAACTTAGAGAAGTTTGTAGGTGCTAAAGCAGGTGATGTTTTAGAATTAGGAACAAAAGGTTTATTTGAAGACGCTCATAAATTACAAGAAGTTTTAGGTGTTCCTCATGAAGCTGTTCACGCTTTAGATGTTAACGTATCTTTTACTATTGATGAAGTTACAAAAACGGAACCAGCTCCTTTAGAAAAAGATTTATTTGATAAATTATTTGTTGATGGAAGTGTAACTACTACTGCTGAATTAAAAGGTAAAATTAAAGAAGATGCTGAAAAGCAATTCGAACAACATGCTGATCAGCAATTATTAAACGCAATTACTGAAAATTTAGTTCAGAATACTAAATTCGATTTACCATCAGCATTTTTACAAAAATGGTTACAAACTGCAGGTGAAAAAGAATTAACTATTGATGAAGCTGCTGCTGAATACAATAAATCTGAAAAAGGATTACGTTACCAATTAATCGAAGGAAAGGTTATGAGAGATAACGAAATCAAATTAGAATACCCTGAATTAGTAGAGTATGCTAAAGGATTTGTTCGTTCGCAAATGGCACAATTTGGTAATAATAATCCAGAGGAGAAAGAATTAAACGATATCGTTGGTAGAGTTTTACAAAATCAAGAAGAAGCTCATAAGTTACAATCTCAATTAATTAGCCATAAATTATTAGCTTTTTATAAAGAAAAAATGACTTTTGATACAAAAGAAGTTTCTTATGAAGACTTTGTTCAAGAAGTTTACAAATAATAGTTAAGTAAACTATTTAGATATTTAAAAACCTGAATTAATATTCAGGTTTTTTTAGGTATAAACTGTATTGATATACTAACTAAATAGTTCTTATATTTACATAATTATAACCCAAAAAACATTTTCAAAATGGATTACGGAAAAGAATTCGAAAAATACGCAACAAAAGAGCACGGTATAAATAGTACATATTTAGGTAAAATTACAAGTAGTTTAACGCCATACATTATGGAAGAGCGTCAAATGAACATTACTCAAATGGATGTTTTTTCTCGTTTAATGATGGACAGAATTATCTTTTTAGGTACTGGTGTTAATGACCAAGTAGCAAATGTAATTCAAGCGCAATTATTGTTCTTAGAAAGTGTAGATGCTAATAAAGATATTTCAATATATATCAATTCTCCAGGAGGTGGTGTGTATGCAGGATTAGGTATTTACGATACAATGCAATTTATTAAGCCAGATGTAGCTACAATTTGTACAGGTATGGCTGCTTCTATGGGAGCTGTATTAATGTGTGCTGGTGCTAAAGGAAAACGTTCTGCGTTACCACATTCACGTATTATGATTCACCAACCAATGGGAGGTGCACAAGGTCAAGCTTCTGATATGGAAATTACCGTAAAAGAAATAGGAAAGTTAAAAACTGAATTATATGATATTATAGCAGATCATTCAGGGCAAACTTTTGAAAAAGTACAAGAAGATTCTGATAGAGATTATTGGATGAAAGCCGATGAAGCGAAAGCTTACGGAATGGTAGATGAAATTTTAAAAAGAAAATAATTTTTCTTAATTACCAATACAATTAATGGCTCTTTTTATACGTAAGCTATAAAAAGAGTTTCATTTTTTTTAATAATTGAGAATAACAAGTTAGTCAAATGTCGAAAGAAGAAAACTTACAATGTTCCTTTTGTGGGCGTAAAAAGCCAGAAACAGATTTATTAATTGCTGGTATGGATGCCCATATTTGTGATAAATGTATTGAGCAAGCTCACGGAATTGTAGAAGAAGAAGTAACTGAAGCAATAGAATCAAGTTTACCAAAAGATTTAACCCTAAAAAAGCCAAAAGAAATTAAAGCATTTTTAGATGAATATATTATTGGGCAAGACGAAACTAAAAAAGGAATGTCGGTAGCTGTATATAATCACTATAAAAGATTATTACAAATTAAAGACGACGAAGATGATATAGAAATTGAAAAATCTAACATTGTTTTAGTAGGTGAAACTGGTACTGGTAAAACATTAATAGCTCGTACAATTGCTAGAATGTTAAACGTACCTTTTTCTATTGTTGATGCCACTGTTTTAACTCAAGCAGGATATGTTGGTGAAGATGTTGAAAGCATTTTAAGTCGTTTATTACAAGCTGCTGATTATGATGTAGACAAAGCCGAAAGAGGAATTGTTTTTATTGATGAAATTGATAAAATAGCTCGTAAAGGTGATAATCCTTCAATTACTCGTGATGTTTCAGGAGAAGGAGTACAACAAGCTTTATTAAAATTATTAGAAGGATCGGTTGTAAATGTTGCTCCTAAAGGAGGAAGAAAACACCCAGATCAAAAATTTATTGAAGTAAATACCAAAGATATTTTATTTATTGCTGGTGGTGCTTTTTCAGGAATTGAAAGAATAATCAGTAAGCGTTTAAATATGCAAGCAGTTGGTTATAGCGCTTCAATTGATGAAGATAAAGTAGATGAAACTAATTTATTACAATATATTATTCCTTCGGATTTAAAATCGTTTGGATTAATTCCTGAAATTATTGGACGTTTACCTGTATTAAGTTACATGAATCCTTTAGATGCAAAAACATTACGTGCCATTTTAACAGAGCCTAAAAACTCTTTAATTAAGCAGTACACAAAGTTATTTGCTATGGATGATATTGCCTTTTCTTTATCAGAAGAAGCAATGGAATATATTGTAGAAAAAGCAATAGAATACAAATTAGGTGCACGTGGATTACGTTCATTATGTGAAGCTATTTTAACAGATGCAATGTTCGAAATGCCTAGTTCTGATGAAAAAGAATTAATTATTACCAAAGAATATGCAGAATCTAAAATAACAAAATCAGGAATTAAGAAATTAAAAGCAGTGTCTTAAATTTTATTTAAACAAGTTTTTATGGCTGAGAAATCAAATCTGTCAAACTGAATTTATTTCAGTTTCGCATCCTGATTTGCCTTAGTTCTTAGTTTTATGTGATGCTGAAATAAATTCAGCATGACGTTTATATCTAAAAAAAACCATCAATATTTGATGGTTTTTTTGTTTTATAGATGTACTACTTTTATTAATTATTATTTTAAAATATCAAAATAAACTAAAATGCCTAGCCCTGATTGAAGCAATTGTTTGAGCTCTTTTTTGTTTTTTTTAAACAAAAAAAGCGAGTGCGGAAAGCAGGAAATTGCTTCAAATTATTTTTTTAATAATTAATTCGTTTATTATATTTTTTTATCCAAGACTCTATTTCATCAGGTTTTAAATTATAAGTTTTTATTAATTTATTTTTGATGTTTTGTAAATAAGCTTCATTTAATACTTCAGATTCAAACTCTGCAATAACTTTTTGTTTAAATTCTTCGGAATGAGTTTTTACAGGAATTACAACTGCTTTCTTAGGAGTTACAATAGGAGCAACTTTAGTAACAGTTGGTTTTAAAATAGCTGAATTTGTAGTGTTATAAACCGTTTTTTCATCTTTATACCACGCTTCAGGAATAGTATTTAATTTATCAGAACTTACAACAATAGTATTTATTTTGTTTCCAGAAGCATCTAATGTTTCCAATTTTGGACAGCCAGAAACATCTAAATTTGTTAATTTATTATAACTAGCATACACACTTTCAAGATTAGGATTATCTCCTAAAATTAAAGTTTGTAAATTGTTACTATCGCAACTTACATAAACTAATTTGTTGTTTTTACTAAGGTCAAGAGTTTTAATTTTGTTTTCACTACAATTTAAAAAAGTAATCGAAGTACTTTTAGATAAATCTATTTTAGTAATATTATTACCAAAACAATCTAATCGTTTTAAATTCGGAAAACTTTCAAGTCCTGTTAAATTTCTAATTTTTGAATGTACATTGGGTAATAATTTATTTGTAATCGGATCATCTATATTTAAATTAACTACATATTTAGCATCGCTAACTAAAATATTTCCGTTTAAACCATTGGAATCAATATCTAAATCGATTAAACATTCTTCTAAACCAATGTCAGGAATTATAATTGTTTCTTGTGCTGTTAAGCTTAAAGTGATAAAAAGTATAAAATAGAATGGTATTTTTATTTTCATAATCGGGGGTTTTTAACAAAGCTATCTATTTATATGGTTTTATCAGCTAAAATTTACAAGATATTTTTTTAAATAAAAAGAAGCTTTAAATCGAGTATCTTTGTGAGCTGTATTCTACAACAATATGATAACTCAAGAAACAATAGATAAAGTTTTTGAATCTGCTCAAGTAGCTGAGGTAATAGGCGAATTTGTACAATTAAAAAAATCAGGAAGCAGTTTTAAAGGACTAAGTCCGTTTACCGATGAGCGAACACCGTCATTTATGGTATCGCCAGTAAAACAAATTTGGAAAGATTTTAGTACCGGAAAAGGAGGGAATGCAGTTTCATTTTTAATGGAACATGAACATTATTCTTATCCCGAAGCTATAAAATGGTTGGCTAAAAAGTACAACATTGAAATAGAAGAAACCGAACAATCTGACGAGCAAAAAGAACAACTTAATGAACGAGAAAGTATGTTTTTGGCATCTAAATTTGCGAAAGATTATTTTCATGATTTATTAATGAATAGCCAACAAGGACGTGCTATCGGATTATCTTATTTTAAAGAAAGAGGTTTTAGAGAAGATATTATTGAAAAATTTGAATTAGGATATTGTAAAGATGAATGGGATAATTTTACCAATGTGGCTTTATCAAAAGGCTACGATTTAAAATATTTAAAATCGACAGGGTTAACCATTGTTAAAGAAGGTGGCGCAACTGATAAAAAATTTGATAGGTTTAAAGGACGTGTTATGTTTCCTATTCACAGTATGTCGGGGCGTATTTTAGGTTTTGGAGGTCGAATTCTTACCAATGATAAAAAAGCAGCAAAATATTTAAATTCACCAGAAAGTGATATTTACCATAAAAGTAAAATTTTATACGGACTTTATCAAGCTAAAAAAGAAATCGCTAAACAAGATAATTGTTATTTAGTAGAAGGTTATACGGATGTTGTTTCTTTTTATCAATCAGGAATTGAAAATGTTGTTGCCTCTTCAGGAACGGCACTTACTTCGGATCAAATTCGATTGGTAAATCGTTTGACAAAAAATATTACGGTTTTATTTGATGGTGATGCCGCAGGAATTAGAGCCTCTATGAGAGGTATTGATTTGATTTTAGAGCAAGGAATGAATGTCAAAGTAGTTTCTTTTCCTGAAGGAGAAGATCCTGATAGTTTTGCAAAATCTCATTCAACAACTGAATTAAAACAGTTTTTAAAAGATAAATCGCAAGATTTTATTGAATTTAAAGTTTCTTTATTGATGAAAGAAGCAAAGAATGATCCTGTAAAAAAAGCGGGTTTAATTCGTGATATTGTAACGAGTATTTCAAAAATTCCTGATGGAATTCAGCGAGAAGTATATGTACAAGAATGTGCTCGTATTATGGATATTTCGGAACAAGTTTTATTTAGTGAATTGGCACAATTATTAAATAAAAGTGTAACAAATTCTAATAAACGAAGCTCAAATCAGCCAACGCCATCTTATTCAGAAACCACACAAGCTTCTATGGGAGTTATAAAAGGAGGTGGAAAAGGGCGTGAAAAAATAAATCAATTACATATTCTTGAAAAAGAAATTATCAGAATATTATTATTGTACGGTAATGAAGTTGTCGATTTTGTAAATTGGGTAGATGCAGTTGATGAAAAAGGACGTCCTTTTTTAGAAAAAGAAGAATATCAAAATACGGTTTCTAATGAATTGTATTTAAATTTACAAGAAGATGAAATTGAGTTTGCTGATGAAATTTTTAAATTAACGTATTATCAATTAGTACATCAATTAAATCAGGATGAAAAAATTTCGATTGATAGATTGATAATGCATGAAAATCAAGAAATAGCAAGTTTAGTAACCAATATTTTAATGGATGAAGAAAAATATTCGTTAAGTGATTGGGAGCGTAAAGAAATTGTAGTTACAACAGCGATTAAAGTATTACCTAAATTAGTTTCTGATGCAGTTTTAAACTTACGAAGAATTTTAATAGAAGAAAAAATTAAAGAAATAATGCACGAAGTACAAACACAAAAAGCGGTACTTGATTTAGAAGAAATATCAAATTATACTGATTTAAAAAAGCGTCTTTTTGATAAGTTAAATCGCGTAGTTTAGTGCTGTTATTTTTTAAGGGGTTTTTCCTATGCTGTTTTATAGTAGCTTTTTTGTAGTTTTGACCTGAAAAATCACAGTAAATTATGAAAAAAATAATACAATTTTTAGAATTATTATGGCTACTAATTGTATTACCATTAGAAGTTTCTAACGGTAGTAAAAAAGGCGCTTATCAAAAGATTAAACGCCAAATGATTTTAGTTAACCTACTTTAAATCAGTAGGAATTTTACAAACAGGAATAGGAATCATTTTATGTTGATTAATTCGATTTAATCGAGTGTAAATTTTAAAAACTTCTAATTCTCTGTTTGTAAAATCATTTTCTGTTTTTCCTAAATCTAACATTTTCATTGCCCATTCTAATTCATCATATGAAGCACCTATTTGGTCTTCATCTGTTCTGCTATCGCCAAAAAGTCCATCCGTAGGTTGAGCATTTTGTATAGAATTCGGAACTTCTAAATGTGCAGCTAATGCATATACTTCCGATTTTACTAAATCAGCAATAGGGCTTAAATCTACGCCGCCATCACCATATTTGGTGTAAAAACCTACGCCAAAATCTTCTACTTTATTACCTGTACCAGCAACTAGTAATCCGTGTAATCCTGCAAAATAATATAAGGCAGTCATGCGCAAACGAGCACGAGTATTTGCTAAAGCTAAATCAGTTTTTGCTGATGTTTCTACTTCAGGAACAACATTTTTAAAACCTTCAAAAGTCGTAGTTAAATCAACTTCAACTTCACTAACATTGCTATAACGTTCTTTTAATTGTTTAATATGTTCATTTGCTCTGTTTACTTGGCTTTCTGCTTGATGAATAGGTAACTCAACACATAAAGTAGGTAAACCAGTTTCAGCACATAACGTTGAAGTAACAGCGCTATCTATACCGCCAGAAATACCTAGCACAAAACCATTTACACCAGCTTTAGTAGCGTATTCTTTTAACCATTTTACAATATGTTCAGAAACTTTTGGCGTATTCATAATCAACTATATTTTATAAGGGTTTATATCAAAATGATATAAACTATTTTAGTAATTTCGACGTTATAATATTAAATGTAAATATACTAAAGTTCATGAGAAAAATTTTAGCACTATCTATTTTAGTTTTAGGGTTGCTGTCTTGTAAAAAAGAGGTTAATTCTAAATTAAAAGTAGATGTATCGAATATAGAAGTTAATGTAAAAGTAGATAGGTTTGATGTTGATTTTTATAAAACAACAGCTACCGATTTAGATAAAACAAAACTTAAATATCCTTTTTTATTTCCAAAACAACCAGACAGCGTTTGGATAAATAAAATAAATAATAAAGATGAAAGAGAATTATATAACGAAACACAAAAAGTTTTTTCTGATATAAATGGCTTAACTACTGATTTAAATTCGTTTTTTAAGTATTTAAAATATTATAATCCGAAATCTAAAACACCACGAGTAATAACAATGTTAACAAATATCGATTATGAAAATCGCATCGTATTTGCTGATAGTTTATTGTTGATTTCTTTGGATGCTTATTTAGGTGAAAAACATCCTTTTTATAATGATTATCCTGCTTATATAAAACAGAATAATGAGAAAGAACAGATTATTGTTGATGTAGCTAAAACAATTTTAAATGCTCATAAATTTTCTAAAAAACCAAGAAATTTTGTAGAGAAAATGATTTATAAAGGTAAGAAAATGTATGTGTTAGATGCGTATTTACCAACAGTATCAGATTCTCTTAAAATAGGTTATTCAGCAGATAAAATGCGTTGGGCAGAAAGTAATGAAGCTCAAATTTGGAAATATTTTATCGAAAAAAATATGCTGTATAGTACTCATAAAGAATTGGATGTGCGTTTTTTAGATATTGCGCCTTTTTCTAAGTTCTATATGGAAGAAGATAGCCAATCTCCTGGGAGAATAGGGGAGTTTATTGGTTGGAAAATAGTCCGTTCGTACATGCAAAAGAATGATGTATCTTTGCAAGAGTTATTACAGAAAAATGAAGAGGAAATCTTCAGAAAATCAAACTATAAACCAAAGAAATAATGGCGATAGAGCACACATCTAAAGTAACATTTACAATAGGATTAGACGAAAACAAAATCCCTGAAGAAATTTCATGGAATGCAGAAGATGGTGGAATTGATAATGAATCTTCTAAGGCGATTATGTTATCGGTTTGGGATCATAAGAAAAAAGATACTTTACGTATGGATTTATGGACCAAGGATATGCCTGTTGATGAAATGAAGCAATTTTATCATCAAACATTAGTATCAATGGCTGGTTCATTTGAAAGAGCAACTAATGATGATAAAATGGGTGCTACTATGAGAGATTTTTGTGATTATTTTGCAGAAAAATTAGAATTGAAAAAATAGACTTAAAAGGTCTTGAAAATAATAAAAAGCAGCTTTTAAGCTGCTTTTTTTATGTTGTATGATTATATATTTTATTGATGATAAATTGATAATCTTCTGAATTATTTACAAAATCTAAATTAGAAACATCAATAACTAAAATATTTAGTTTTGGTGTTTTTTTTATGAAATCATTATAACTATCTTGTATTTTTTGAAGATAATCAGCTTCAATATTTTGTTCGTATTTTCTATCTCGTTTTTTAATATTTTCTAATAATCGTTCGGTATTTTGATATAGATACACATATAAATCAGGTTTTTGAATTTTCTGATATATTAAATTAAACATTTTTTGATACAAGAGATATTCATCATTTTGTAATGTAACTTGTGCAAAAATTAATGATTTAAATATATAATAATCAGAAATAACACCATTTTTTGTATTATATTTAGCTAAATCATCTGTTAATTGTTGATATCTATCAGCAAGAAAACTCATTTCTAAAGGAAAAGCATAACGCTCATTATCCTCATAAAATTTTGATAAAAAAGGATTATCAGCAAAATGTTCTAAAACAGGTTTTGTATTAAAATTGTTAGCTATTAAATTAGCTAAAGATGTTTTTCCTGCGCCAATATTTCCTTCTATAGCAATGTAATTATATTTTTGGTTAATAGTAATTGGTTTTGTTAATTGCTCATCAATAATTGTTATTTCAGAATCATCTTGGCAATTATCTAGGCAATTATGTAAAGGTTTTTTTCCTTTGGATGTATTGTGTTTTTTGCAATTTCTATCAAAGGAACTAACACAAATTTACGAGCTAACATTCTTGGATGTGGAATAATAAGATCTTCTGATAAAATAATTTTATCATCTAATAAAAGAATATCTATATCAATAATTCTGTCTACGTATCCGCTTGTATTCTTTTTTAATCTTCCTAATTCAGATTCTATAGCAAGTGCTTTTTTAATAAGATTTTGAGGAGATAAATAAGTAGAAACTTTAATACATGTATTGTAAAAATCAGCACCATCAAAACCTAAAGAAGGCGTTTCATATACGGAAGCAATTTGTTGTACAACACCAATTTTACTAGCAATTAAATCGATTGCATTTTGAAGGTTTTCTAATCGATTACCTTTATTTGTTCCTATTGATAAATATGTAGTTTGTTGTGTTTTCATAAAAATGAGTACAAAGAAACTAAAAAAGAGTTGTTATTTAATGATTCCTTTTTAATTCTTTTTAGTTTTTCTTCAGATATCAATCTGATTTTTAAAGAACAATTTTTTAGAATTGATTATTTATTAAGCATAAAAAAACCGCCAAAAATAATTTGGCGGTTTTAATATTTATTTAAAAAAGTTACTTAAAAAAGAAAATTAATCTTCTTTTTTAACCTCTTTTACTTCTCTAGGTTCTCTTGGAGCTCTAGGTTTTCTGTCATCACGACTTCTGTTATCTCTAGGCTTATTTTCTCTTGGTGGTCTTGCTACAAAACCTTCTGGTTTTGGTAACAATGCTTTACGAGAAACTTTTTCTTTACGAGTTCTTGGGTCAAGTCCGAAATATTTTACATCAAATACATCACCCATTTTAACTACGTCAGAAACATTTTCTGTACGTTCCCATGCTAATTCACTAACATGTAATAAAACTTCGTTTCCTGGAGCTTCTGCATATTCTACAACAGCACCAAAATCTAACATTTTAATTACTTTAACTTCGTAAGCACTACCAACTTGAGGTTTGAAAAGCATAGACTCAATACGAGTAGTTACTTTTTCAATTCCTGCTGGATCAGTTCCTAAAATTTCGATAATTCCTTCTTCAGTCACAGCATCTTCAGTAATTACAATAGTAGTTCCTGTTTCTTTCTGTAATTCTTGAATATGTTTACCACCTGGTCCAATAAATGCACCAATCATATCATTAGGGATACGACGGTTAATCATTTTAGGAGCGTGTTCTTTAACTTCTTCGTTAGATTGAGAAATAGTTTCAGTTAATTTTCCTAAGATATGTAAACGACCTGCACGAGCTTGTTTTAGAGCATTTACTAAAATTTCGTATCCTAACCCTTTAACTTTAATATCCATCTGACAAGCAGTAATTCCTTCAGAAGTACCAGTTACTTTAAAGTCCATATCACCTAAATGATCTTCATCACCTAAAATATCAGATAAAACTGCGTAACGATCTCCGTCAGAAATTAATCCCATAGCAATACCAGAAACTGGTCTTGTCATTTTAACACCTGCATCCATTAAAGCCATTGTACCAGCACAAACAGTTGCCATAGAAGAAGAACCGTTAGATTCTAATACTTCAGATACAACTCTTACTGTATAAGGGCAATCAGCAGGAATCATTCCTTTTAAACCACGTTGAGCCAAGTTACCATGACCAACCTCTCTACGAGAAGTTCCTCTTAATGGTCTTGCTTCACCTGTACAAAAAGGAGGGAAGTTATAATGTAAATAGAAATTCTCTTCACCTTCGTAAGATGGCATATCTATTTTGTTAGCATCTCTAGATGTTCCTAAAGTAACTGTAGCTAATGCTTGAGTTTCTCCACGAGTAAATATTGATGAACCATGTGTTGATGGTAAATAATCTACTTCACACCAAATTGGTCTAATTTCGTCAGTCTTACGACCATCTAAACGTAAACCTTCAGCTAAAGTTAATTCTCTAACAGCACTTTTTTGAGATTTATTGAAATATTTTCCAACTAAATCACCATAATCAGCTAATTCTTCTTCAGTAAATGAAGCTTTTACTTCTTCTTTTACTTCAGCAAAAGCTGTTGTACGTTCTACTTTTGATGTTCCTTTTTTAGCGATAGCATAACACTTATCGTAAGCAAGTTCATTTATTTTTTCAGCTAATGCTTCGTCTTCTCTTTCTCCTTCGTAAACTCTTGTTTCTTTCTTACCGAAAGCTTCAGCTAAACGAACTTGAGCAGCACATTGTATTTTAATAGATTCACGAGCAAATTTAATTGCTTCAGCCATTTCTTCTTCAGAAATTTCATCCATTTCACCTTCAACCATCATTACTGAATCAGCTGAAGCTCCAATCATCATATCGATGTCAGATTCTGCTAATTGTGCTCTGTTTGGGTTGATTACAAATTCACCATTTACTCTAGCAACACGTGCTTCAGAAATAGGACATTCGAAAGGAAAATCAGATAATTGAATAGCTGCAGAAGCTGCTAAACCTGCTAATGCATCTGGCATAACATCCTCATCATGAGACATTAATTGAATCATTACCTGTACTTCAGAATGATAATCTTTTGGAAATAATGGACGTAAAACACGGTCTACTAAACGCATTGTTAATACTTCACCATCACTTGGTCTTGCTTCTCTTTTAAAGAAACCACCAGGGTAACGACCTGCGGCAGCAAATTTTTCTCTATAATCTACCGTTAAAGGTAAAAAATCAACTGTTCCTGCTTTGTAGCTAGATACAACAGTACATAACAACATTGCTTTTCCCATTTGAACAACAACTGAACCATGGGCTTGTTTTGCTAATTTACCCGTTTCTAATGAAATGGTTCTTCCATCTCCTAGGTCAATGACCTCTCTAAATACTTTTGGAATCATAAATTTTAATTCTAAATTTTTAAATTGTTTGTTGTTGTGTTGTTGTTTTGTTGCAATGGAAATTCAAAATTGTTGTTAAAAATTTTGAGTTTTTTATATAAATTTCTATTAGTTAGATAGAAATGAATTTTTTTAAAATAAAAAAGAGGCACGTTTATAGAGCCTCTTTTTTTGAGAATTATTTTCTAATTCCTAATTCTACGATAATCGCACGATATCTGTTGATTTCAGTTTTCTTTAAGTAATCAAGTAAGCTTCTACGTTTTCCTACCATTTTCACTAATGAACGCTCAGTATTAAAATCTTTACGATTTCTTTTTAAGTGTTCAGTTAAGTGGTTAATTCTAAAAGTGAACAATGCAATTTGTCCTTCCGAAGTTCCTGTATCAGTTTTGCTTTTACAGTGTTTTTCGAATAATCCTTCTTTTACTTCTTTAGTTAAATACATTCCAATATTATTTAAATGATTTTTATGTACATCAATGAGCTATTCATTGAAGTTGCAAAGGTACAAATAAAATTTTAGTTGAAATGTATCAGTATAAGTGTTTTTTGTATTGATAAAAAACAAAAAAGCCAGCAAATGCTGACTTTTAAATTTAGGCTCTTATAGGTTGATTCTGTATCAAATCGATATATAAGTTAACTTGTTTTTTTAATTGCTTACGCTCGTAAATTGCATCTAAGAAACCATGTTCTAATACAAATTCAGAACGTTGAAAACCTTCAGGTAATTCTTTACCTGTAGTATCTTTTACAACACGAGGTCCTGCAAAAGCAATCAAAGCATTTGGTTCGGCGATATTAATATCACCTAACATTGCAAATGAAGCCGTTGTTCCTCCTGTAGTAGGATCAGTACATAATGATATATACGGAAGTTTTGAGTCTGCCAATTGGGCTAACTTCGCAGAAGTCTTTACTAATTGCATTAATGATAAAGAAGCTTCCATCATACGTGCTCCTCCAGATTTTGAAACCATTAAGAATGGAAGTTTATTTTCGATAGCATAATCAATAGCTCTTGCTATTTTTTCTCCTACCACAGAACCCATTGATCCTCCAATAAAAGCAAAATCCATAGCAGCAATTACTATGTCTTTATTATTTGATTTACCTACTGCTGTACGAACAGCATCTTTTAATCCAGTTTTCTTTTGTGCCGCTTTTAAACGATCTGGATATTTTTTGGTGTCTTCAAATTTTAAAGGATCTTTAGATGTTAAATCTGAATTTAATTCTTCAAAATTATTGTCATCAAAAAAAAGCTCAAAATATTCATTACTTCCAATACGAACATGATATCCATCTTCAGGACTTACATATAAGTTTTTCTTTAATTCTTCTGTATCAATAACCTTACCGCTTGGTGTTTTGTACCACAAGCCTTTAGGAGTATCTTTTTTTTCTTCTGTAGGAGTTTGAATTCCTTTGTCTTTACGTTTAAACCAAGCCATAGTTTAGTTTATATTTTGTTTATATTTTGTTGTTCGTTAGTGATTAACTCATTCATTTTAAGAAAAGAGCAGGCTACAAATGTAAATTATTTTTGCGAACTTTATATTATTATAAATAATAAAAAAGCACTTAGAAGATTCTAAGTGCTTGAATATTAAAAATTAAAATGTTTATAATGTGTTTACATTATTTAAATCTTCAAAAGCCTTTTTTAAACGAGTTTTGAATGTTAATTCACCCTCACGTAACCATTTACGTGGGTCGTAATGTTTTTTATTAGGTTGTTCTGAATCGTCAGGATTACCAATTTGACTTGCTATATAATCTTTTTTATCTAAAATATAATCACGAGCTCCTTCTGTAAAAGCATATTGTAAATCAGTATCAATATTCATTTTGATAACTCCATAACCGATAGCTTCTCTAATTTCTTCTAAAGTAGAACCTGATCCTCCATTAAAAACAAAATCGATAGTATTATCAGCAACAGCATATTTTTTAGAAATATATTCTTGAGAGTTCTTTAAAATTTTTGGAGTTAATTTTACATTACCAGGTTTGTAAACTCCGTGAACGTTACCAAAAGCAGCAGCAATAGTAAATTGATCGCTAACTTTCATTAATTCTTCGTATGCGTAAGCAACTTCTTCAGGTTGTGTATAAAGTTTAGAAACATCAACATCAGAATTGTCAACACCATCTTCTTCACCACCAGTAATACCTAATTCAATTTCTAAAGTCATTCCTATTTTACTCATACGAGCAAGGTATGCTTTACAAATTTCAATATTTTCTTCAATAGGTTCTTCGGATAAATCAATCATATGAGAACTATATAATGATTTTCCTGTTTCTTTATAAAATTGTTCACTAGCATCTAGTAAACCATCAATCCAAGGTAATAATTTTTTAGCAGCATGATCGGTATGTAAAATTACAGGAATTCCGTAAGCTTCTGCTAATAAGTGAACATGTTTTGCTCCAGCTACAGCACCTAAAATTGCTGCTTTTTCATCTTCATTCGATAAGCCTTTACCAGCATTAAATTGAGCACCACCATTAGAAAACTGAATAATTACAGGTGCATTTAATTCTTTTGCAGTTTCTAAAACGGTATTAACAGTGTTAGAACCTACAACGTTTACAGCAGGTAATGCAAATTTTTTATCTTTTGCTAATTGAAATATTGCTTGAACTTCTTTTCCGGTAGCAACTCCAGCTTTAATCGTATGAGCCATTTTATATGTTTTTAGTTGTATTTAGCGGGTCAAAAATAAGGAATTTTAAACGTATTTGTCAAAAATAACAGTATGTGAGCATTAAATTTTAAAAAGGATAATTAATTCCGATGTTTAATACACGGTTTGAAAAGTTAAAGTTTTTAAACCATCTGTCATTTTTTAGATAAGGTTCATGCATTTTAAAGCCAAAATCAACTCTAGCAATTAGAAAGTTAAAATCATACCTAATTCCAAAACCTGCACCAACAGCTATGTCAGTTAATGATTTTATATTATTGAATTTAGCCTTTTCATCTGTAAAACTAGAATTGGTGATATCCCAAATATTTCCTGCATCAACAAATAAAGCACCTTTTAAAGAACCAATTACGTTAAAACGATACTCAAAACTAGATAAAAATTTTAAGCTACCAATATTATATTCTAAACCAGGTGCACGAGTTCCTGGTCCTAAATCGTAAGTTTTCCAAGCTCTAATATCATTAGATCCACCAGCAAAATAACTACGAGAAAAAGGTATACTAGAGTTGTCGTAAGTAATAATTGCACCTAAAAAAGTTCTATGTGCTAAAACGGTATTATCTCCTAAATTCCAATATTTTTTATACTGTATATCTGTTTTAAAATACTGAGCAATAGGTGTTTTAAAAACTGTTTTTTGGTTCCAAGTATTTGTTTTTTTAGATAAAATACCCATGAAATTTCCAGAATTAGCAACTCTAAATTTTACAAAAGAGAAATTAGTATCTTTTGTATTTTGTTGATTATTATATGTATAGCTAAAAGCTATTTCAGGAATTAAAAAATCAGAAGTAATAATATTATATCTATTAAAAATATTAAGATTATTTTGGTATTCTAAAGGATTTGATGCTTTGAAAATTCCATCTTGTGAAACGTTTCTTATAAATTCTAAAATTCCAGAAGAGTTACTTGGTTCGTTAGGTGGTAATGTATGATTGGTGTTAGCAGTATCTACTTCTTTTAGTTTTGAATATTCCGAAGAATAGATATTAAAATAATTATCAACATTTAAGTTTCGAATATACTGGGTGTTAAATAACTCTAATTGAAGTGTTTTTTGTTTGTTGTATTTCCATTTATAATCTAAACCGACAGTGATATTTTGATTATCTAATCCTATATTTTTTTGATTAGCTCCACCAATTAAAAATTTTGTTTTTGGAAACATTTTTTTAGGAATAAGACTTTGTAAGCCAAAAGGCGCAACAAAACGAGGTACTTCTAAAGTAACATCAGCACCAATTTCCCAACCAGGACCATTATTTGAATTAAAATAAGAACCAAAAGTTGATATTTTAAATATTTCAGCACCCTTAAAAGTATTTCTATTTGTTAAAGAATATTTTAGAGAAACATCAAAATTTCGAATATTAGAACGAGATAATTCAGTGTCTAAACCTAAGGTGTATTTTTCAATAGGTGTTAAAAAAATGTTTGCTTCTAATTCACGGTCATTTAATTCATGATAACGAATAGAGGTAGTTTTAAAATTTCTTAAGCCCCTTAAATGTGTTCTTGTTAGGTTGTTAGATAAGTCGCTATATACAGTATTTGGTTTTATAAATAATGATTGTGATAATATTTTAGGATTGTATTTTAATTTTTTATGAGCATAAAATCGAACTCCATTGTATAAAGCAGTGTCTTTATGAATTGAATCTTTTTTATTGTATGTATAGTCAGTGTATACATTTATTCTCTTTATTTTTTGAACTTTAAAAGGAATAATTCTATCAGAAATTTTAACAGCTACATTTGTTTTTTGATAATTTTGTAGCGTATCATTTTCAAACGATATATAATTTTCATTAAAATGATAAATTCCTTTATCTCTAAATAAATTAACTAAACGATTCGCTTCTTTGATAAAGTTTTCATCTTTGTATTGATCACCAGATTTAAGAAAACTTTTTTCTTCTGATTTTTGATATAAAGAGTCAAGAATAGGGGAGGTTATTTTAGTTTTAATTTTGTTTAAAAAAGAAGGATTTCCTTTTGTTATGATATATGAGATGCTACCTTTTTTATTTTGAATAGTATCTTTTTTTGAGGTTACTTTTGATCTAAAATAACCTTCTGTTTGAAAATAGGCATTTAAATTTGTAATAGTTTTTTTTGTTTTTTTATCATCAATAATAATAGGTGCTTGTCCGCTATTTAAAAACCATTCATTAATTCCAATAGCAGTATTTGCTACTGAAATACTTTGTTTTTCAGAAAAAAACTTTTTAAAAAAAGCGTAAGTATTTGGTTTTTCTGTAGCCCATTTAGCAGGAGTTTTAGCTCCTACAGGGTTTCCTAAGTTATAAAAATATAATGATAAAGGAATTCCTAAAGCCTTAGCATTAGGACGTTGCATTAATAATTCAGCAATATTTCCACTGGTGTTTTTTATACTATCAATATAAACAGTGTTTTTAGCGAGTAATAATTCATTTTTTTTAACAAATTTTATCGTACTACATTAACTGAATAAGACTATTAATAGAAAGAAGAAAGAAAGTTTTTTCATTAACTTTACGGCTGGTATTAAGTATCAAAAATACTGTTTTTTAGTGGTTATAATATGTTAAAAAAATAATAATGAGTTTATCTAAAAGCAACCTAAAATTAATAACGAGTTTACAGCAAAAAAAGTATCGACAAAAACATCAATTATTTATTGCTGAAGGTATAAAAGTGGTGAGAGAATTATTAAATTCATCATTAGAAACATCGCATATTTTTACAGTAGATACTTCTTTTGAAATACCTACTAATGTTGAAAGTACTATTATTTCAGAAAATGATTTGAAGAAAATTAGTACTTTAAAAAATCCGAACAAAGTTTTAGGTTTATTTAAAATTCCAGTAGAAAATACAATAAGTGAAACGAATTTAACGATTGCTTTAGATGAAGTAAATGATCCTGGTAATTTAGGAACTATTATTCGTTTATGTGATTGGTTTGGTGTTACGGAGTTAGTTTGTTCTAAAAATACGGTGGATTGTTATAATCAAAAAGTAGTACAATCAACTATGGGGTCTTTAACTAGGGTAAATATTTCTTATGTCGATTTACCAAGTTTTTTGACTGATACTAAATTAGCAGTTTATACTGCAGATATGGATGGAGAAAATATATATGAAGCAACTTTACCTAAAAAAGCAGTTTTAGTTATGGGGAACGAAGCTAATGGAATATCTAATGAAATAGCAGCAATTGTAAAGCATAAATTAACGATTCCACGGTTTGGTGAAATTCAGAAAACTGAGAGTTTAAATGTTGCCACAGCAACTGCTATTTTATTAAGTGAATTTAAAAGAACCCTAAAATAATTAGTTAATTAGAGCGTCTATTTTATCAATTATAAATTTTAAATCTTCATTATTATTAATGAAGTCTAAATTGTCAACATCAATTATTAATAGTTTTCCTTTTTTGTAACCACTAGCCCAAGCTTCATAACGTTCGTTTAGTCTACTTAAATAGTCAATACTAATAGAGTTTTCATAGTCTCTACCACGTTTGTGAATTTGACCTACAAGGGTAGATATGTCTGCTCGTAAATAAATTAATAAATCAGGAGGTGTAACTAACTTTTCCATTAATTCAAATAATGAAGAATAATTACCAAAATCACGATTAGTCATTAATCCCATTGCATGTAAGTTGGGTGCGAAAATATGAGCATCTTCGTAAATAGTTCTATCTTGAATTATTTTTTTTCCAGATTCTCTTAATTCTAAAACTTGACGAAAACGGCTATTTAAAAAGAAAACTTGTAAGTTAAAAGACCAACGCTCCATTTGAGCATAAAAATCATCTAAGTACGGATTATCATCTACTGATTCATAATGAGGATCCCAGTCATAATGTTTTGCTAATATATTGGTTAATGTGGTTTTTCCTGCACCTATGTTTCCGGCAATTGCTACATGCATATTTTTTGAATTTCAATATTGGTAAAATTACATAAAAAAAGCGAGCTATTAAGCTCGCTTTTTTTAGAAGTATTATTTTAAAGAATTATTATTTTACTTGTATTTATCTTTCCGTCATTTTGAATTTGTATAAAGTAAACTCCACTACTTATTTTTGAAAATTCAATTTCGTTATTGAATTTACTTGAAATAGTAGAAAATGTTTGGGTTTCTAATAATTGACCTACCATATTAAATAATCGGATAATAGTTAAATCTTTAACTTTAACTTTAAATTTTACGGTTATTTTTCCATCAGATGGTATTGGGTATATTTTTAAATCTGAGAATAAGTTTTTATCATTAGCAAAACTTTCTTCAACATTTATAGTATAGTCTTCGACTTCGCCATTAAAATCTAATTCACAAGATTCAGGAAATTCATTTAATTTTGTTGAAATACGTAAGGTTGTCGTACCAGTTAATGCATCTTCAGGAACTTTAATACTTAATGAATTAGTAGTAGTTAAATTATAAGTTTCTAGTTCTGTTACATCAAACTTACAATCTTGATTCCAATCAATCCATGCATATGTTTTTACTGTACTATTTCCATCAGTATTAATATCAACATTTAAATCATACTCTTCACCTCTTACGACATTTGTAGTTATTGCTTTGAAATCAGAATAACCCGTTGTTTTTGTTGATGAGTTATCAATTTCGCCAAAGTTAACATTGGTAATACTTATTTGAGAATCTGTATTCCCTGATGATTTACAGTGATTATTATTAATAACTAAAGTTAAATCAACTGATTTTGTCATTGAACTAGATGTCGCATTTACTTTAATAGTATAATCACCAATAGCTACGTTATTTAAGTTAGATACTGTTATAGATACTTTTTTATCTGAATTAATTACTATTGAAGTAAAAGTTACTGTTGAACTTACAGGTGCATTTTCTGCTGATAAAGTTACATTTTCATTAAAATCATTGAATGTTTTATAATCAATTTCATATTTAACTTCATTTACAGCTTTATTACATATAGATTGTCCTACCGTTTTATTTGTTAATGTAAAACTAGGAGTAATTGTAATAGTATAATCTTCAACTTCTCCGTTAAAATCTAATTCACAAGAACTAGGTTCTCCGTCATCATCAAGTTTTGTAACAACTCTTAATGTTGTTGTTCCTGATAAAGCATCAGAAGGAATTGTAATATCTAATCCACTATTACTTGTTGCTCCGTTAGTATTTGTAGTATTACCTAAATCATATTTTTCATTAGCATCAAACAAGCAGTTTTGATTCCAATCTATCCAAGCAAAAGTATTTACAGTTTTATTACCGCTAGAATTTGCATTAACAATTAACGGATATGTATTTCCTTTTATAACTTCTGTTGTAATTGCTTTAAAATCAGAATAACCTGTTGTTTTTGTTGATGAGTTATCAATCTCTCCAAGTTTAACAAGTGTTGTACTTATTTGAGAATCTGTATTACCTGATGATTTACAGTGATTATCATTAATACTTAGTATCAAATCGATAGATTTTGTAATTGAATTAGAGGTAGCATTTACTTTAATAGTATAATCACCTACGGTTACATTATTTAAGTTATCTATTTTTAAAGTTACCATTCCATCTGTACTAATTATTGCTGAAGTAAAAGTAACTATCGAATTTACAGGTGTATTTTCTGTAGATAAAGTTACGTTTTCATCAAAACTATTGAATGTTTTATAGTCAATTTTGTATTCAACTTCATTCACAGCTTTATTACATATAGATTGTCCTACCGTTTTATTTGTTAATGTAAAACTAGGAGTAATTGTAATAGTATAATCTTCAGCTTCTCCGTTAAAATCTATTTCACAAGAATTTGGTTGCCCATCATTAGCTAGTTTAGTAATAACTCTTAATGTTGTTGTTCCTGATAAAGCATCTGAAGGAACTATAACTTTTAATCCACTATTAGCTGTTGCTCCATTATTATTTGTAGTATTACCTAAATCATATTTTTCATTCGTATCAAATAAGCAGTTTTGATTCCAGTCAATCCAAGCAAATGTTTTTACAGTTTGATTACCATTAGAATTAGCGTTAACAATCAATGGGTATTTTTCTCCTTTTATAACTTCTGTTGCTATTGTTTTAAAATCAGAATAACCCGTTGTTTTTGTTGATGGATTATTAATTTCTCCAAATTTAACAAGTGTTGTGCTTATTTGAGAATCTGTATTACCAGTTGCATTACAAATATTATCATTAACATTAAATGGAACTTCAATTGATTTTGTAATTGAATTAGCTGTTCCTGTAACAATTATTGTATAGTCACCAATAGGTGCATTATTTAAATTAGAAAGTGTAAATTTTATAAGTCCGCTTGTATTTATTGATATTGGATTTAAGTTGCTTGTTGTATTTGTAGGAGTTCCTGAAACAGAAAAACTAACATTTTCATCAAAATTAAACAGAGCTTTATAATCAATTTCAAAAATTTGATCATTCACGGCTTTATTACAAATAGATAAATTACCAGTTGTATTGGTTAATGTAAAATCAGCACCAGGTTTTTCTTCAATTTCTATTGAGTAATCTTCGGTTTCTCCATATTGACTATTCTGATCAGCATTACATGGACCACCACCACTAGGTGAACCTGTTTCATAATACTCAATAGTTACTCTCATTCTAGTTTTACCTAATACAGCATTATTTGGTACTGTTATTTTTAAAGATGTTGTAGCAATATCACTTGTTCTAGCTCCTAAATCATATCTTTCAGTAGCTTTGTCAAATACATAATCTTGATTCCAATCAATAAATACATAACAATGATCTTGGTATCCATCAGTATTAAAAGTTACACTAATTTCACGCTCTTGTGTTCTTTTTATATTTGTTGATATATTACTAAAATCTTGATAACCATCTACAGAGTCATTTAAAGAGTTGTTATTAATTGTATTAAAAGTAACGTTAGATATATATTCAGCACCACCTGTTTCATCAGGATATTCTAACGAACAATAAGTAGGTATTTCTGTTGTAAATATGTTAATGTCAGAATACGTTCCTTCGCTACAATTATTTTTAGGCTTTACACGCCAAAAATAGTTAGTGTTTTTTGATAAAAAATCTATTGAAGGTATATATGAATTTGTATCTACTATTTCATCAATTATAATATTATTGAAATTAGTGTCAGTGGCTACTACAATGTTATATAGTGTAGCATTTGAATTAGCTTCCCACTCAAATTTTGTGTTGATACTAATCTCATCAGTTGCATTACTAGGAGTTGTTAAATTTATTTTAGTAAAACTATTTTCCGTTATTTTTAATAATGCAGTGGTTGTTTGAGTAACTGTTGCCGATTTTCCTTCAATAATAATGACGTTATCTTGTTGATTACTCCCATTTAAATTATTTATTGTCATAACAACATCTCCTTCTTTATTAATAGTAGCAGGGTTAAATGATGCAGTAGTTCCACTAGGTAAGCCAGTAGCAGATAAATTTACTGTTTCAGTAAAACCATTAACAAATTTGAACTTTAAAGTATAATCTACAGAGTTATTACCTGTATTACAAACAACTTGTTTATCAGTTTGGTTTGAAATTAAAAAAGTAGGTGTTGTAGAGTCAATCGTAAAATTAGTATTGTTTACATTATAAAAAATGTTATCAGCAGCTTCTATAAGAATACGTCCTTTAGTTGTTGGAGTATTAGGAATAATAACATCTTCAGAACCATCATTAGCAACATTATCTTTTAAAAGAATAGGGAAAGTTAATCCACCATCAATAGAAAGTTTAATATTTACCTTCATACAGTTAATCGGTGCTTTATCAGTAGTTCCTTTATTCCATGTTATTTTTTGAGTAGAACTAGTATTCCAGTTTACAGCAGTATTAGGATACGTAAATGCAAAAGCTTCAGAATCAGTTATTGTAATTTTAACATCATCTCTTGCTGTATTACCTCCGCCAGCATGATTATCTCTTACTGTTAGTGCAAAATTTAATTCTCTAGCAACACTAGGAAGAACCTCCCATTGATTTGAACCATCATTAACAACATTAGAAAAGGTTGGTAAATATCTATTAGGAGATGTACTAGAATGTAATGATCTAAAAGCAGGACCTTGTGTACTTGTTGAAACTAGTGGTACTATTGCTGATTCGGTATCTATTTGTTCCCAATTGTATGTTAAGCTTGCAGTTCCATCGGTATCTGTAGCTATTCCTTTTAAAACAAAAGGAGTGTTTTTAGGGATACTAAAATCATTACCTGCATTTGCAGTAGGAGCATTATTACCTGTATCTGTTGTTAGACCACAACTAGCAACTGACTGAACATGATTCCACATTTGACCAATACTAACTGTATGAAAATAATCATCACTGTTATTTTGTACATTTTGAGGAGAACAAATACCAGCATACGCCATTATTGTAGTACCACTTCCTGGTTCTACAGAGGTGCTTCCTATATTACTTCCACAACTACCTCCAGTTCCGTTAAAGGTATGCGTAGCACCAAATTGGTGTCCTATTTCACGCGCCACATAATCGATATCAAAGGGGTCGTTAATAGGTTGCCAACTACCTGTAATACCACTAGCTTTTGAACCAGATCTACATACAGATCTTAAAGCAGCTAAACCACCACCACCAGTGCTAAATGTATGTCCAATATCGTAATTTGCATCACCAATTATAGCATCACATTTAACTTGACTCTCATCAATTAGGTTATCAGCATTATCATTAGTTAATTCATCAGTAGTTGAGTCTAAAAATATTATTTCATCATTGTTATTTACGATAACCATTCGAACACCTAAATCTCTTTCGTAAACTGTATTTACACGAGCTATAGTAGTATTCATTGCAGATAAAATAACCGATTTCTTTACAGCATCTGTTGCTGAGTTAGAAATACCTTCTCTATTTAAATGAAATTGAGAATATTCACCTGTACAAGCAATGGCAATCCTATAAGTTCTTAATTTACCATCATTTGCATTTTTTTTTTGAATTGAAGACTTTATTATTTCTTTTTTCGTTTCTTCAATTTGACAGTTAAAATCATTATTATCCGATTTTAAGTCATCTCTTTTATATATAATATACTGTTTTTTATCTTTAGTATACGGATCTATATATATTGTACTTTCATTAGCCGAATATATAAGGGCGTGTAAGCCATTAACACCTAATGTGATTTTAGCAACTGCAGTAGGGTTATTAATTCCTTGAGCAGAATATGTTTTAATCATAGGGAATTTAGCCGCTAATTCAGGTGCTAAAGATGGTGTTTCATTAAAAGAATACTCTTCTAATCTTCCTTCAGAGTTGGGTAAAGTTATTATCCTTTCTCCTTTATTTAGATTAGAGTTTTTTAGATGATTTTCAAAACTACTTAAGTTTAACGAAGCTAAAGAGTATTTTTGAGGTGTGTTTTCCCTATCAAGAATTTTATTTTTTTGAATAAAATTATCTTTTTTTACTGTTTTATTCCAGTAATTTTGAGAAAATGAATTACTACTAAAAAAAGTAAAAATTAGTAGTATTAGAAAAGGGATTTTTTTAATCATAATTATTAGGTTAATGGTATAGTAAGAACAGCTAAAAGTTAATTTTCCCTACCTTTGAGGTCTTATTTTTAGAATACTAATTTATGAATAAAAAAATAATAGTAAGTGATTTAGGTCAAAAAGATTATAAAGATACTTGGGATTATCAAGCCCAGTTGTTAGAAAAAACGGTTTTTATAAAAAGAGAAAACAGAAAAAAAGAACTCGAAATTAGTACACCCAATCATTTTTTATTTGTAGAACACCCTCACGTTTATACATTAGGTAAATCTGGAGATTTAAGTAATTTATTACTAAATGAGTTGCAATTAAAAGAAAAAGGAGCAACTTTTTATAAGATAAACAGGGGAGGAGATATCACGTATCACGGACCGGGGCAAATAGTAGGATATCCTATTCTTGATTTAGAAAATTTTTTTACAGATATTCATAAATACCTTCGTTTTTTAGAAGAAGCAATTATATTAACAATTGCAGAATATGGATTAGAAGCAGCACGAAGCGATGGAGAAACAGGTGTTTGGTTAGGTGTAGGAACTCCGTTTGCTAGAAAAATTTGCGCTATGGGGATTCGTGCAAGTAGATGGGTTACCATGCATGGATTTGCTTTAAACGTAAATGTGAATTTAGGTTATTTTGATAATATTATTCCTTGTGGAATTAAAGGAAAAGCAGTTACTTCAATGGAAGCAGAGCTAGGTTTTAAAGTTTCAGAAGCTGAGGTAAAAGAAAAAATTTTAAAACATTTTAAAGAACTTTTTGAAGTTGATGAATTTATTAATGAATAAAAAAAGGGTTGATATTATATCAACCCTTTTTTTATGTACTATAATGAAATTATTTTACAGCCTTTATATTAAAAGAAATTTCCATTAAATCGTTAATGAATTTATCTTTTAAAGCAGCATTAAACTTTTTAGAACTATAAGTAACTCCAAAGTCAGTTCTGTCAATACTAAAAACATCACTTTTAATAGTAGTTACACCTTCACTTTGAGTAATTGTAGCTGGAATTGTAATACTTTTTGTAGTTTCTTTAAGTGTTAAATTACCTGTAATATGTAACTTTCCATCTTTTGTTTCAGAGCTAGCAACTTCAAATTTAGCAGTAGGAAATTTTTCAACATCGAAAAAATCAGCATTTTTTAAATGACCTTCTAATTTTTCTTTTCCTTTACCAGCTTCTAAATCTGCACACTGAAATTGAAGTCATATCAATAACAAATTCACCAGATTTAAGTACACCATTTTCTATATCAAATAAACCTTTTGTAATGTTAACAACACCATTATGAGAATCTGTTGGCTTGTTTCCTTTCCAAGTAACAGTAGATTCAGCAATATTTGCTTTGTAAGAGTTAATTACATTTTCTACTTTTTTAACATCTTTAATTTCTTCGCTAACAGTTACTTTGTTTTTTTCTGATTTACAAGAAACAGCAGTAATGGCGATAAGAGCAATAGCTAAAATTGATTTTTTCATGATTATTTGTATTTAATTATTTTATTTAGAACAAATATACTTTAAAAATAGTTTCCTTGGAAATTATTTTTTCGTTAAGATTTTGTTAATAACATAAGAACTAGCTTGTAAGCCAAAAGCGGCGGGCATATAGCTAATAGTTCCATAAAAAGATTTTTTAAAATTAGCTCCATTTGTTAGTTGTAAGCTTTCGGCAATTTGAACTTCTTCCGAGTAAACAGCAGTAATACCTTTATTTACTTTTCGTTCTTTTAATCGCTTTTTTAACGCACGTGCCATTTTACAATTTTTAGTTTTACTGATGTCTTTTACAACAACTTTACTTGCATCTAATTTTCCACCAGCACCCATAGCACTAATTAATTTTACTTTTTTTCTTTTAGCTGCAACAATTAAATTAATTTTAGGAGTAATACTATCAATACAATCCATTACGTAATCATATTCATTACTAACTATTTCAAAAGCTCTTTCTGGCGATAAAAATTCTTCTATTGCTGTTAGTTCTATTTCAGGATTTATATCTTTAATTCTGTCGGCAATTACGCTTACTTTTGTTTTTCCAACGGTACTATCTAGTGCGGGTAATTGTCTGTTTTTATTAGTTTCATCAAAAGCATCGCCATCAACAATTGTCATTTTTCCAACACCAGCTCTTGCTATAAATTCTGCTGCAAATGAGCCAACTCCACCTAAGCCAACAATTAAAATATTTGCTTTTTTCAGTTTTTCAATTCCTTCTTTCTGAACTAATAATTCCGTTCTTTCTAACCAACTCATTTCTTAAATATCTTATTAAAATTTTGATGTATATTTTGTTCTATTTTTTCAATTTCTATATTTTTTATGTCACTAGCTTTTTTATAGATACAAGCAATTTTTATAGTGTTTTCATCTGTTTCTAAGAAAATATTTTCTAAAGGAATTTTTAAAAATACTTCTTGTAATTTAGTTGATGTTAACAATGCTTTTCCGAAGGATAAAAAACAATCATTTTTGATAAAATCAGTAGCAATTTGACTATTTTTATTAAAACCGTGAATAATCCATTTTTGCGTAGGTTTTAATTCTTTTTTCAAACGGAGTATATCCTGAAAAGCTTTTACACAATGTATAATTAATGGTTTTTTAAATTCTTCTGATAACTTAATATGTTCTTTAAAAATACTAATTTGAAGTGTATAATTTACTTTTGATAATTTATCTAAACCACATTCGCCAACTGCGTAACAATTTTTGTGAAGTAGCTTTTTTTGATAAATAGAACTTCATCTTCAATACTATTTTTGTTGATAAACCACGGATGAATCCCAATAGAAAAAGGCGTCTTAAAATCTGTTGAATTAGGATAACAATTTAAAATATTGAAATTTTCATCAGAATTAGTATGCGTATGAATATTTATAAACTTCATAAAAAAGGTAACTAACTTTCTTGTTCAAAAATAATATTTCTTTCCATATTTTTTTTATAAACATTCTTAAGGATAAGTTCTTTATTATTTGTGTTTACCATACATTCAATTTGATGGACAATCATTTTTTCAAAAGGAACAAGAAAATTCTTGGTATCACATTGTTCTAATTCACTTTGATTAAGTAAATTTAAGACTGTATAAACTGATTCAATAGTGCTAAGACAAAGAGGTGCTGGTTGTTGCTTAATAGTAAATTTCGATTTTATTTTATTATCAAAGCTTACTCTTTTTAGTTTTTGTAAGTTTTTACTCAATTTTAGCATTTTACGAGCGCAAGGCCATGTTCCATCAAGAATAAAAATATGTGGATTATCACCCATAAATGAAATTATGTCTGAACTTTTTTTTACTGATAAATTAAAAGTATCTTCTCCAGGATAAAGTAAAAAAGAAGAATTATTTTCTTTATTCAGTATTTCATTTACACGTTTATTATTTGTGAAATCTACACCAACTATAATTTCAGAATTTTCAAGTTGAAGATTCGTCATACGTCCCGTTCCGTTTTTTTCTTTTTTGTACTCTTTCGGGTGCATAAGAATAATAAAACGAGTCTTGGTTTGGGAACGATTAATGTGTTTACAAATACAGTGAAGATGAAGGCATCATGCATTTGTAACATTTGATTCTTGGGTTTTTCATTTATACTTTCAACGTGAATATCTCTTTTTTTGAATTACTGCCAACTATAAAATAAAGTTTTATACCTTATTTTTACTATCGATAATAATAGTAACAGGTCCATCATTTAAAAGTTCTACTTTCATATCTGCACCAAATTTACCTGTTTGTACTTTTTTACCTAAGTCGTTTTCTACCTGATTTATAAATTGATTATATAAAGGAATTGCGATTTCAGGTTTTGAAGCGTTCAATGTAGCTTGGTCTGTTTCCTTTTTTTGTTGATGCTTGTAATGTAAATTGACTAACGATAATTGCATCTCCTTTAACATCAATTAAAGATTGATTCATCACCTGATTTTCATCATTAAAAATTCGAAGATTCGTTATTTTTTTAGATAACCAGTTAATATCTTCTGTATTATCATCATCAGTAATGCCTACTAAAATTAGCAAACCATTTTGAATATCAGCAACTTTTTCTCTTTCAATAGTTACACTAGCTTTATTTACTCTTTGAACAACTGCTTTCATTTACTCTTTATCTTTTTCCCAAATATCAGTACGATAATGTTCTTCTTCACCTTCTAAAATTTGCAAATAACTTTTATAACGTTCCCATTGAAACAGTATCAGCTTCTAAAGCATCTTTTACGGCACATTTTGGTTCGTTTACATGAATACAGTTATTGAATTTACAATCTTGTTTTAGTGCAAAAAATTCAGGAAAATAATCTCCTAATTCATATTTATCAATATCAACAACTCCAAAACCTTTAATACCTGGAGTATCAATAATTCGGGCATCTTTTGAGTTTTCGATACTTAAATCGAACATTTCTGCAAAAGTAGTGGTGTGTTTTCCTTGATTATGTTGATCAGAAATTTCTTTAGTTTTTAAATTTAAAGCAGGATCAATAGTGTTTACTAATGTTGTTTTTCCAACTCCTGAATGTCCTACAAACATCGAAGTTTTTCCAAGCATTATTTCTTTAATTTTATCAATATTGGTGTTTTCCTTTGCAGATACTTCGATACATCGGTAACCGATAGTTTCATAAATATCTTTTAAGTATAAAATTTCACCACGTTCTTCAATTTCGTAAGAATCTATTTTATTAAATACTAAAATAGTATCAATTCTGTAAGCTCTTGCAGAAACTAAAAATCTATCAATAAAAGTGGTAAAAGTAGGCGGATTGTTAATAGTAACCAGTAAAAAAACTTGGTCAATATTAGCTGCAATAATATGTGTTTGCTTAGATAAATTTACCGATTTACGAACAATAAAATTATCACGTTCATGAATTTCGGTAATTAAACCTGTTTCTTCGTTATTCTTGGTTTCTAAGTCAAAATCAACTTTGTCTCCAACTGCAATCGGATTGGTGCTTTTAATACCTTTTAGTCGAAATTTTCCTTTAATACGGCATTTGTATAAAACATCCTCACACTTTACCCAATACCAACTTCCTGTAGATTTATATACGATTCCTGTCATAGTACAAAGATGCAGAAATTTATGTAAAAATTAAAGTGTCGGTTGCTGTGTTTTTAGTTTTAGTAGCAAATACTTTTGATAACTAATAATTTGAAGCAATTTCCCGCTTTCCGCACTCGCTTTTTTTATTTTTCTTTTCGAAAAGAAAAATAAAAAAGAGCTCAAACAAATGCTTCAATCGGGGCTAGGCATTTTAATAATTTTGAATATTTTAAATTTAAAAATATTATATTGCGCGCTTATTAAAAAAAAAATAATTTTTTATGAAAAAAGCATTATTACTAATTGCATTTATTGCATTAGGTTTAACATCAGTAAACGCTCAGAAATTTGAGTACAAGGTTATTACAAGTGTAGAGTCAACAGTTCCTAATGGATTAGGTAGGTCAAGATTAATCTCATCTAATGAAGACAGAGATTATAAGAGTTTTACATCAACAAGGTCTAGTGAAAAAAAGAAAGACAAAAGAAATAAATCTGACCGTGCTGAGATTAGAGTAAAAAACTTCGATGAAACTAAATTATTAAACTTCTTTAATATGGGAGGAATTAGATTTCAGAATATTGTAGCAAATGATGCTGTAATTAGCTCAAAAATAAATACCATGGTTGAAGAAGGATGGGATTTAGCTTTTGTAAATTCAGGAGTTGAGAGTTATGGAGGTAAAGGTGATAAAAATGGTATTTTTATTACAAGATATATTTTTAAAAGATTAAAATAATATCTTAATCTTTTAAAAAAAAGGAGCTTCAATTGAAGCTCCTTTTTTTTATCCGTTAATAATTTTTTCTTGATGATTAATAGATTCTTGGTGAATTGCTTTAAACATTTTTAAAACAAAATCTTCACTTAAACCTTTAGTTTCACCTTCTAAAATCATGTTTCCAAGAATTTCATTCCAACGTCTAGACTGTAAAACAGCAACGTTCATATCTTTCTTTAAAGCACCAATTTTATCAGCAACGCTCATTCTTTTTCCTAACATTTCTATTAGTTGACCATCAACAACGTTAATTTGAGCACGTAAATTATCTAAAGATTCTCTGTATTCAGAATCTGTTTCTGTTGCTTTTCTGATTTTTAAATCAGTCATAATCTGCTTTAACTTAGTAGGAGTTACTTGTTGAGCAGCATCACTCCAAGCCTTTTCAGGGTCAAAATGAGTTTCAACCATTAAACCATCAAAGTTTAAATCTAAAGCAGTTTGACAAACATCAAAAACCATTTCTCTGTTTCCTGTAATATGCGAAGGGTCACAAATTAAAGGTAAATCAGGAAATCTGTTTTGAAATTCAATAGCAATTTGCCATTCAGGAATATTTCTGTATTTAGATTTTTCATACGTAGAAAAACCTCTGTGAATAGCTCCTAAATTTTTAATTCCTGCTGTATATAATCTTTCAATACCACCTAGCCATAAAGCTAAATCTGGATTTACAGGATTTTTAACTAATACGATTTTATCAGTTCCTTTTAACGCATCCGCAATTTCTTGCATAATAAATGGCGATACTGTTGAACGAGCACCAATCCATAATAAATCTATATCATGTTCTAAAGCTAATTTTACGTGGGCTGCATTGGCAACTTCAGTACAGGTTTTCATTCCTGTTTCTTCTTTTACTTTTTGTAACCACTTTAAACCTAAAGCACCTACACCTTCAAAATTTCCAGGTCTAGTTCTTGGTTTCCAAATTCCTGCTCTAAAATAGTTTACATCAGAATCTTTTAATTCGTGTGCAATTTTTAAAACCTGCTCTTCGGTTTCTGCACTACAAGGCCCTGCTATTACTAGTGGATGCGCTAAATTCATATCATCCAACCATGTTCTTAATTCTTTTGTATTTTCCATTTTAATAATTATTATGGCCTTTATTTTATGCCGTTTAATATTTGTTTTATGTGATTTGTACTTTCCATTTCGTTATGGATTTTAGTAAAATCATCTTCTAGTATTAACTCTTTAAATTGTTGTAAATTATTGATATATTCTTCCAAAGTTTCTACAACGTTGTCTTTATTTTGTTTAAAAATAGCCGTCCACATTGCTGGTGAACTTTTTGCTAAACGAACTGTTGATGCAAAACCAGAACCTGCCATGTCAAAAATATCACGTTCGTTTTTTTCTTTTTCGATAACAGTTTTTCCTAACATAAAAGAACTGATATGCGATAAATGAGATACATATGCAATGTGTTTATCGTGCGATTTTGCATCCATATAACGAATTCTCATTCCTAGCTTTGAGAAAATTTCTAAAGCTATTTCTTGTAATTTGAAAGCTGTTTTTTCTACTTCACAAATAATATTTGTTTTTTGTTTAAACAAATTTTCATGTGCTGCTGTTGGTCCTGAAAATTCAGTACCTGCAATAGGGTGTGTTGCTAAAAAATTTCTTCGCTTCGGATGATTTTTAATAGCTTCACAAATGTTTGCTTTTGTAGAACCTACATCTAAAACTAAACAATCATCAGCAATAATATCTAAAACTTTAGGTATTATTGCTATTTGAACATCAACAGGTATTGAAATAATTACAATACTTGCTTTTTCTAATTCGCTAAACGTTGCTTTATGATGAATTACGCCAATTTTTTTAGCTTCATCTAAATGATTTTCGTTGGCATCAATTCCATAAACAACAGCCTCAGGATATTCTCTTTGAATATCTAAAACCATGCTTCCACCAATTAAACCAACACCAATTACAAATACGTTCATATTATTATTTTACTGCATTTCTATCACAGAAATGATATTTTATTTTACCTATTTAGGCAAACCTATTAATTGCTTCTTTAATTACTTCTTTTGTAATACATAACGAAAAACGAATATAACCTTCTCCTTGCGAACCAAAAACAGTTCCAGGAGTAATAAATATATCTTTTCCGTATAAAATTTCATCGGCAGTTTCTTCGGATGTTTTTCCTTCAGGAATTTTAGCCCAAACAAACAAACCTGTTGAGTTTCTATTATATGTACAGTTTAATTTATCAGCAAGTTGAAAAATTAAGTTTCTACGTTCTTCATATATTTTATTCTGAGCAATAAACCATTCATCAGATAAATGTAAAGCTTCAATAGCACCTTTTTGAATTCCGTAAAACATACCAGAATCCATATTACTTTTAACCTTTAATATCTGATTGATAAAATTAGCATTACCCAAAACCATACCAACACGCCAACCTGCCATGTTAAATGTCTTACTTAATGAATTTAATTCTAAAGCAATTTCTTTAGCGCCATCCACTTGTAAAATACTGATAGGGTTATCATTTAAAATAAAACTATACGGATTATCATTAACAATTAATATTTGATGTTTTTTACCAAAAGCTACTAATTTTTCAAAAGTTTCTAAAGTTGCATTTGTTCCCGTTGGCATATGCGGATAATTTACCCACATAATTTTTACGTTTTCTAAATCTAACTTTTCTAATTCTTCAAAATTTGGTTGCCAGTTAGTTGTATCACTTAAGTTGTAAAAAAGTGGTGTTGCACCTACTAATTTAGTAACAGAAGTATAAGTTGGATAACCAGGATTTGGAATTAATACTTTATCGCCTTCATTTAAAAAAGCAATAGAGATATGCATAATTCCTTCTTTACTACCCATTAAAGGCAATATTTCATTTTCAGGATTAGAGGCTACTCCAAATTTTTCGTTATAAAACTTAGAAATTGCATTTCTTAATTCAGGTAATCCTTGATAACTTTGATATTTATGAGCAGTTGCATCCCCAAAACTTTCTTGAATAGCGTTGATAACTTTCGTTGGAGGCAATAAATCAGGGCTACCAATTCCCATATTGATAATTGGTTTTCCTGCTGCTGCCAATTCTCTAACTTCTCTTAATTTTTTAGAGAAGTAGTATTCTTGTACGGTATCTAATCTTTTTGCTGGTTGAATCATTATTTTCTTCCGTTTTTATATGCTCCTAATACTTTAAAATCTTCTGCCATTATTTTAATGATAGAAATTGCCTTTTCGTAATTTTTATATTCATTAAAGGTAACATCTACAAAAAATGAATATTTCCAAGGAGCTTCAATTACTGGTAACGATTGTATTTTTGTTAAATTCATTTTACAATCGCTTAATACATTTAAAAGAGTAGCTAAACTACCTCTTTTATGATCAAGTTGAAATTTTAACGATGCTTTATTTATCGTATCAATTCCGTTACTAGGTTCTTTAGTTTGTACAATAACAAATCGGGTTGAATTTTCTTTCATGGTTTGAATGTCATCTTCAATAACATTTAAACCAAAAATTTCTGCAGCAATTTTAGGTGCAATGGCTGCAACTCCTTTTAAGTTATTTTTAGCAATTCTTTTGGCTACTTCCGCAGTATCAACATCTTCTACTAATTTAATATGTTTATGTTTTTTAAAAAACTCTTTACATTGTAGTAGTGCCATCGGATGCGAACAAACTTCGGTAATATCTTCAATTTTCTGATTAGGAAGCGCCATTAAATGATGATGAATATTTAAATATTCTTCACCAATTATGTGTAAATTATTTTTATCAATTAAAGCGTAGTTTGGTATAATAGAACCTGCTATCGTATTTTCTAGCGCCATAATACCAACATTTGCTGTTTTATCAAGTAAGCTATCTACTAAAACATCAAAAGACATACATTCTTTTAAGTCAATTGTAGTGCCATAAAAATCACGAGCTACTTTATGATGGTTAGATCCTTCTGCTCCTTGAATTGCTATAATTTGTTTCATTTTAAATCAAAAAAAAAGCCTCGATATATCGAGGCTTTATAATTATATGTGTTAGTTAACAATACGATACAAAGCCTCAGTTCTTATTAAAGAAATAAAAGTGGAAATAAAAACCTTGCCAAACGTTTTGTAACATCATTTTTGTTTTTGTTGTACGTTACAAATCTAAAGATTAATATTAGAAAAACAAATTAGTTGTTAAATATTTTTAAAAAAGAAACTATTAATCAGTTTAATAGCTATCTATAAAATACAATTAGAAGTTATTTATCACATTGTTAGGTTTTTACGTGCTTAATTGATGTTTGGTTAATACTTTTTTTAATAATTTTTTCCGATGTTTTATTTTATAGTAGTTTTATTTTAAACAATAACCTTTGTATTTGTTTATTGAATAAA